>NZ_JABJWD010000081.1:0-53389 GCF_013155425.1 Gluconacetobacter entanii
ATACGGACCGGTGATCGTCGTGGCCATTGAGGCCGCCGGAGCGGCAGCCATCAGGGTCGTTGCCAGTAACGCCGTGCGAAGACGCATATTCTCGTCCTTAAAAAATGAAGTGTCAGAACTTCATGGAGTCTCAAAGGGATGAGGCGCGTCCCAACTCAGCAGGATGCACAGACACATCATCCGTTAATCTTTTCTGAGTGTCAGATAGCCTTTCTCGGTAGGGATGAGAAGGGATGTTTCGCTGTATCGGGATGAGTGTGGCAAAAAAAGCACAAAACCTTAAAGATACTGCGAGGTATAATTCTAATTTATCGTGTTCCTAAAAGGGGATATCGGAAATTTCCTGCGAAATCTCATAAAATTCATATGGTCTTTGAAAAAGAATATATGAAGAACACTCTATGGTGTTTCTGCCTTATTTTGCCGGGACTTATCTACCGCCGCGGCAGGAATCGGCGGCACCATGAAAAAAGGAGCGCCGGAGCGCCCCTTTTCCCTGTTGCCGTAACCGGGCATGTCATCAGTGCAGGATGATTTCGACGCGGCGGTTCTGCGGTTCACGTGTGTCCGGGCCGGTCGGGACCAGCGGGTGCGCCTCGCCATAGCCCTGAATGTCGATGGCGTTGGCAGGTACGCCATCACGGATCAGTTCGGCCTTCACGCTGTTGGCGCGACGCAGGGACAGGCCCATGTTGTACTGCTCGCCACGCGGGCCGGGCTGCGCTGCCGAATTGTCGGTGTAGCCATTGACCTCGATGCGGGTGGTCTGGACATGGGTGGAAGCCTGCGCGGCTTCGGCCACGATCTCACGCGCACGGCCGGTAAGGGCTGCGCCGTCCCAGTCAAAGAAGACGAGGTAGGTGCGCGCCGCGGTCGGTGCGGGCGGGACAACGGCGGGGGCCGGCGGCGGCGGCGGGGGCGCATGGTTGAAGGCATAGCGCACGCCGACGATGAACTGGTGGTTGAAGCGGTGGTCGAAACGGACATAGCCATTGCGTTCCGCGTTCCACGGGCTGCCGATGGTGGTCTGGCTGCCGGCATTGCCCATCGCAAAGGACTGCGGCTGTCCGATCATGCGGTATTCGGTGGTCATCTGCAGGCCCGGGACACCGGGGATGTCATAGGCCGCACCGACGATGCCCTGATACGCAAAACCCTGGTTGCCGCCCATATGGCGGACATTCGCGCTGACGCCATTGATGTTGTAGCCGGTTGACGTGCCCACATCCTGCCACAGGTAGCCCGCACCGACACCGACGAACGGCGTGACGGGGACGTCGATGTTGAACAGGCGCTTCAGGTCGATGTCATACAGGACATTGAGGAACCCGCCATAGGAGCGGTCGGACCCGTGGGTACGGCCCACGAAGGTGTTGGCCCCGCCACCGATCGTCTCGCGGTTGATCTGCGACCAGTTGTAATCCCCCTCGATTTCCACGCGCAGGCCGTTGCCAAAGCCCCAGCCCACCCCGCCAAAGCCGGTCCAGCCATTGCTGTGATGCAGGCGGTCGCGTGTTCCGACCTCGTTTTCCTGATGGCTGGGACCACCGTCGCGATCGACCCCGTGGCCATGCTGGACCTGGGTGAGGTCATAGCCCCCACCGATTCCGACATAGGGGCCCGTGATCGTCGTGGCCATCGAGGCCGCCGGGGCGGCAGCCATCAGGGTCGTTGCCAGTAACGCCGTACGCAGACGCATATTCCCGTCCTTAAACCTGATCGTACGCCTGTGTTCGTGGAGACAGGGGGCAGTTCCACAAGGGCGATACAATGTTGAGCGAATAAAGCTTGTGCTTTTCTTTTGCGACGCCAGGGGGAATATTGCGGGAATATTTCTTACCAGATCTCCCGATACGACCCTTGGCGGGTTTCTTTCTGAGGGAGACAGGTTGAAATAAGGTAAATATAGCCCGGCAGATGGCAGGTGCGCACCATCTCCGGGCTATTGTTGCATAAACATCACGCCTTGCCGCATGCGCTGCTGGTCGTGGCGCGGTGTGGCGGGCGGCGGGTCAGGGGCGGCAGCCATCCGCGCGCAGGACGGCGGCCACCGCGTCATCAGGCACGTCGCGGCAGGTGAAGGCCTCGCCAATGCCGCGCACGAGGACAAAGGACAGCCGCCCGTCGCGCATCTTCTTGTCACGCTGCATGTGGCGGATCAGGGTCGCGGCGGAGAATTCCTCCCCCGTGTCGCTGATGCGCGCGGGCATGCCCAGACGTTCAAGGTGCGCCGTCACGCGGTCAAGGTCGGCCTGCGGGCAGTAACCCAGTTGCACCGACAGCATGAACGCCAGGCGCAGGCCGATCGACACGCCCTCCCCATGCAGGAGGCGCCCGTCATAGCCAAGCTCCGCCTCCAGCGCATGGCCGAACGTATGGCCAAGGTTGAGGAGCGCGCGCCCGTTGGCCTTGCGCTCCTCACGCTCGTCATCGGCGACGACGGCGGCCTTGAAGGCGCAGGCGCGGCGGATGGCCTCGGCCTGCATGGCGGAGTCGCCCTCAAGCACCGCCTGCCCGTGCCGGTCGCACCATTCAAACAGGTCCGCATCGCCCAGCAGGCCGGATTTCAGGATTTCCGCGTATCCGGCGCGGATTTCGCGCGCGGGCAGGGTGGTCAGCGCCGTCGTGTCGATCAGCACGGAAATGGGCTGGTGGAAGGCGCCGAGCAGGTTCTTGCCAAAGGGGGTGTTGATCCCGGTCTTGCCCCCCACGGACGAATCGACCTGCGACAGCAGCGTGGTCGGGATCTGCACGAACGGCAGGCCGCGCAGGGTGGTCGCGGCGGCGAACCCGGCAAGGTCGCCCACGACCCCGCCGCCAAGGGCGACGACCGTGGTGCCGCGTTCGACCCCGGCGGCCAGCAGTTCGTTGGTCACGCGCCCGTATTCGGCAAGTGTCTTCGACCCTTCGCCCGGCGGCACGGTAATGGTCTCGTGTCGGATGCCGGTTTCCTCCAGCCCCGCGAGCAGCGCGGGCAGGTGGAGTGCCGCCACGTTCGCGTCGGTGACGATCATCACCCGCTTCTGCGGCAGCAGGGGCGCAAGGCGCGCACCCGCACGGCGGATCATGTCCGCCCCGATCTGCACGTCATAGCGCGCGCGTTCCAGTTCCACGGGCACCAGCAGGGGGCGGCGCGCGGTGTTGATGGCCCCCAGGACCTTTTCGGCACTGTGCTCCACGTTGTCATCTCCACAATCGACGATAATGTCCGCCTCGGCATAGACGGGATGACGGGCGCGCATAAGGTCCGACAGCACCGTGGCGGGCGACTCCACGTTCAACAACGGGCGATGGGTGCGGTCCTGCACGCGGTTCAGCAGCACCGGCAGGGTGCAGCGCAGCCATACCGAGGTCGCATTTTCGCGCACGCACGCGCGGGTGCGCGGGTCCATGAACGCGCCGCCCCCGGTCGCCAGCACGATCGGCGGCCCGGACAGCAGCCGGCGCAGGACCATATGTTCGCCGCGGCGGAATTCCGCCTCCCCGTATTTCTGGAACAGGTCGGCGATGGAACATCCCGCCGCGCGTTCGATCTCCTCGTCCGAATCCACGAATTCCAGGTTCAGTTGCGTCGCGAGCATGCGTCCGATGGTGGTCTTGCCCGCGCCCATCAGCCCGACCAGCACGATGCTGCGTCCCTGTGGCGGGGCGGTGGCGGCATGCCGGCCCTGGCCGAGCGCATCGAGATCGAGGGGGATGAACAGGGGCGTGGCGTCGTTATGGGTGGACGTCGGGCGCGCCATCGGGGGCGTATCGGATGAAATCGGGCGTGACATGACGGCCAACCTAACATAGAGCGGGAAAAAACGGATAGCGGGGAAGACGGCGCACCGCCGGTTGTACGGCCATGCGCCGGCTTTTTCCCGCGTTGTCCATCTGGTATCTGGCGCATCCTTTGCATGGGGGAAACGGTCATGGGCCGTATTATTGTCGCCGCGTTCGCGGTCGTGCTGGTCTGCATGGTCGGCGGGTTCCTCTCGCTCGGCATGTTCCCGCCCGCGCTGGTGCAGCAGGACGTGCATCGTGACCTGTCGCTGGCCAGTGCGCCTGCCGCACCCCCGCCGATGGCGATCGCAGCACCCGCGCCGCTGCCGGTCATGCCACTGGGCAAGCCCGCCGCCGCGCAATGAGCGCGGACGGCGTCGATGCGTTTCTTGAGATGCTGGCCGCCGAACGGGGGGCCGCGCTCAATACGCTGAAGGCCTATCGCCGCGACCTCGATGACCTCGGTGCCATGCTGGCGGGGCAGGGGGCGTCGCTGCCGCAGGCCACGGCCCGGCAACTGGGTGCGTATCTTTCGGGCCTGGCGCAGGCGGGACTGTCGGCGCGCACGCAGGCGCGGCGGCTGTCATGCCTGCGCCAGTACTACCTGTTCCTCGTGCGTGAAGGGCGGCGGCCCGATAATCCGGCAGGCATGCTCGAAGCCCCGCGCCTGCGTGCGGCGCTGCCGCGTTTCCTGTCCGAAGGTGATGTGGAGTCGCTGCTGGCGGCATGCGTGGCGCGCGCTGATGCCGGTGCGCAGGAGGTGCGGCGCATGCTGGTCGCGCGCACCGCGCTGGAGATCCTGTATGCCTCGGGCCTGCGCATTTCCGAACTGCTGTCCCTGCCGCGCGCGGCGCTGGAACGCATGACGGGGATGCTGCTGGTGCGGGGGAAGGGGGGGCGTGAACGCATGGTGCCGCTGTCGGCGCGCGCGCGCGATGCCGCCGATGAACTGATGCGCATGGACCGCCCGCTGCGCAGCACATACCTGTTCCCTGGCCGCAGTCCGCTGCGCCCCATGACGCGGCAGGGATTCGACCGCATCCTGCATGACGTGGCGCTGAAGGCCGGGCTGGACCCGCAGCACCTGTCGCCGCATGTGCTGCGCCATTCGTTCGCCACCCACCTGCTGTCGCACGGGGCGGACCTGCGGGCGTTGCAGATGCTGCTGGGGCATGCCGATATCGCCACCACCCAGATCTATACCCATGTCCTGACGGAGCGGCTGCAGGAAGCGCTACGTCAGCATCATCCGCTGTCGGAACATGCCGTCGCCTGAGGGCAAAAATACCGGGGACGGCAAAAACGCGCGATCATCGGTGCAGAATCTGTTTGGCTGTGCCCCGGCCTGTGCTATCGGCAGGCCATGCGCCAGTTTCTAGATTTCGAAAAGCCCGTCGCCGAGCTTGAAAACAAGATTGACGAACTTCGCAAGATGTCCGGTCCCGACGGCATTAACATCGCCGACGAGATCGCACGCCTGACGGAAAAGGCCGACCGCGAACTGCGCGCGGCCTACGCCAAGCTGACGCCATGGCAGAAGGTGCAGGTCGCCCGTCATGCGCAGCGTCCGCACACGGTGGATTACATCGCCGGGCTGATTACCGAGTTCACGCCGCTTGCGGGTGATCGCCTGTTCGGGGAGGACAAGGCCATCATCGGGGGGCTGGGCCGTTTCGGCAACCAGCCTGTCGTTGTCATCGGCACGGAACGCGGGGCGGAAATCGAAACCCGCCTCGAGCACAATTTCGGCATGGCGCGGCCCGAAGGCTATCGCAAGGCGCAGCGCCTGGTGAAGCTGGCGGGGCAGTTCGGCCTGCCGGTCCTGACCTTCATCGACACGTCCGGCGCATGGCCCGGCATCGATGCGGAGGCACGCGGGCAGGCGGAAGCCATCGCGCGCTCCATCGACACCTGCCTGTCCGCGCCGGTGCCGGTCATCGCGACCGTCATTGGCGAAGGTGGCTCCGGTGGCGCGATCGCACTTGGCGCGGGGGATCGCGTCATGATGCTGGAACATGCGATCTATTCCGTCATCTCGCCCGAGGCCTGTGCCTCGATCCTGTGGCGTGACCCCAAGCAGGCGAGCACGGCGGCCGGTGCGCTGAAACTGACGGCGCAGGACCTGCTGCATCTTGAACTGATCGACCGGATCATTCCCGAACCGCTTGGTGGGGCGCAGCGCGACCCGAAGGCGACCATCCGCGCGGTGGGCGACGCCATTGCGGCGGAACTGCCCGGCCTGATGAAGAAGGATGCGACGCTGCTCAAGGCGCAGCGGCGGGAAAAATTCCTCGCCATGGGACGCGACAAGATCGCCTGAGAACCGCCCATTCAACCTTGGGAACCATGATTTTTTAAGGAATCAGGGTGCAGGGATCGCGATCCCTGCCGGGTCCGGGCGGCGCCCGCATATTCAGGGGCTTTGCCCCCGAACCCCCACCAAAGGGCATTACCCTTTGGAAACCATTACTTTTCAACAGATCGGGGGCGGGGTGTTTACGCCTTATGCGCGGGTTCACCTGCCAGCGGTGTGAAGCCCATTTCCCGGATCATGGCCGCGATCTTGTCCGCGACCTGCGTGACCTCGTCCGCGTCCAGTCCCTTGCACACCAGCGCCACGCCACCATGGCCGTCCCTGTCGTGGAAAGGGTAGGAGCCGATATCAATATCGGGATGGGCATGCTGGATATTTTCCAGCTTCGCCGCCAGTGCCCCTTCATACAGGCCGAATGCGTGCCAGCTACGTGACGTGACCGGCGTGCCATGGCGCAGGGTGGGGGCGATTTCCTCGAACATGGCGCGCATGATCCGGGGCACCCCCGCCATGACATGCACGTTCCCCATGGTAAAGCCGGGCGCGATGGAAACGGGATTGCGGATGGGGGTCGCCCCCTGTGGCAGGGTCGCCATGCGCTGGCGCGCCGCATTGAACTCACCCGGCGCGAAATGTTTTTCCAGCAGGGCGAATGTCTCGGGATGGGGCACCCACGGCACGCCGAACGCCTCCGCCACGCAGGAGGAGGTGATGTCGTCATGCGTCGGGCCGATGCCGCCGGTGGTAAAGACATGGTCATAGGCCGCGCGCGCTTCGGTCACCACACTGACAATCACGGGGCGGATGTCGGGAATGATCCGCACCTCCCGCAGGCTGATGCCGATTTCCGTCAGGCGGCGGGCGATATACTGCACATTTACGTCCTGCGTCCGGCCGGACAGGATTTCGTTACCGATAACCAGGATACAGGCGGTCGGGTTCATGGCGTCTCATCCATCGGGTTGAAAGCGAAAGGATCAATAGGCGCGCAGGCTACAGGAGATCGCGGCAAAAGTCTTGGCCATGGCGGGGTGCCGCGTTGCCCGGCGTGAAAGGGGACTGCGCGCGTCGGGGCTTTTTGCGATAGACTCCCGCTCATCCGATACATCCGCAAAGGAAGCAGCATGGATACGATGACACCGCAATGCATCTGGGACCTCAAGGCGCAGCTTGGCGAAGGCCCGGTCTGGGTCGCGGCGGAACAGGCGCTCTATTTCGTGGATATCGTCGGTTCGGCCATTCATCGCTATGTCCCCGCCACACAGGCGACGACATCGTGGCAGGCCCCCCGCCGTCCCGGTTTCCTTGTACCCGTGGCGGACGGCACCTTCATGTGCGGCCTGCAGGACGGGCTGCATGCGTTCGATCCCGTAACCGGGCGGTTCAGCGCGCAGGCCGTGGTGGAACCGGACAAGCCGGGAAACCGGATCAATGACGGGTATGTGGACCCGCGCGGCCGCCTGTGGTTCGGCACCATGGATGATGGGGAGGCATCCCCGTCGGGCGCGCTGTACTGCGTGACGCGCGAAGGCGATGGCGCCCTGCGCATCGTGCGGCAGGATGAGGGTTATGTGGTGACCAACGGCCCCGCGCTCTCCCCCGACGGGCGGACGCTGTATCATAACGATTCGCACCGGCAGTCGATTTACGCCTTCGACGTGTCCGGCGACGGTGCGCTGGCGAACCGGCGCGTCTTTGCCCGCCTGTCGGAGGGCTATCCCGATGGCGTGGTCGTTGATAGCGCGGGATGCCTGTGGGTCGGGGTCTGGGGCGGTGGCCGGATCGAGCGTTTCGCCCCCGATGGGCAGCGGCTTGCCCCCGTGATGGTGCCCGCGCGCAACGTGACCAAGGTCGCCTTTGGTGGTGAAGATTACCGCACCGTCTTCGTCACGACAGCGCGCAAGGGACTGGATGCGGATGTGCTGGCCGCGCAACCCCTGACGGGGGGGCTGTTCACGTTCCGTGTCGATGTCCCCGGACAGGAACAGGCGACGTTCCCGGCCAGCGGCGTGCGTGAACTTGGCAGGGAACTGCACAGCCCGGCCTGATGAAGCAGGTAAAAGTTTTTGGTGAAGCTTCTGATCGGAAAAGCTTCGAACGACGCCGCCTTTTCAGGTCAAAAGGCGGCGCCCGGAAACTTCTGTGCCCCTGCCCCGGTGCTTCAGACGAGGTCGCGCAGCAGCGGCACCAGCGGCTTGTCCGCGTCGGGCATGGCATATTCATGCAGGCGGCTGGTCGCCACCCATGCCAGGGCCTGCCCCTCCCGCGGGGTGGGGGTGTTTTTCCACCGATGGCAGACATAAAGCGGCATCAGCAGGTGGAAATGCCCGTAATCGTGGGACACGAAGGTAAACGGCGCCAGGCATGAGCGCGTGACGTCGATGCCAAGTTCCTCATCCAGTTCGCGGATCAGCGCGACCTCCGGCGTTTCGCCGGGTTCCACCTTGCCGCCGGGGAATTCCCACAGCCCGGCCATGGATTTTCCCTCCGGCCGCCGGGCTAGCAGGATGCGTCCGTCCGTGTCGATCAGCGCGACCGCCGCGACCAGCACGCTTTTCTTCTGGCGCGGCAGGCCAGTGTCCTCCCCGGCGGGGACGCCGGTGCCCGACAGGTCGGCCCGGCGCGCCTCGAAACACAGGACGGGATATTCCCCCCCGCGTGAGACGAACTCCTGATGTCCGGTCCCGACCTCGCGAAAGCCGATGCGGCGCAGCACGGCGATGGAGGGGTGGTTGTCATGCGCGGCCGACGCCGTCAGCCGTTCGATCGGCAGGTTGGCCATGGCCCAGCGCGCCAGCCGTCCCGCCGTGGTGGACGCCACCTTGCGGTTCCAGTGCGTGCGCGCGACCCAGTATCCCAGCGTGCCCGAACGGTTGGCATGGTCGATCCGCAGCCCGATGCAGCCGATCAGTTCGTCGGGATTGGCGGCCTTCGGGCAGGTGATGGCAAAATGGTAGGCATCGCCGCTGCGCGACTGCGCGATGGTGGAAGCGATCCATTCATCCGTCAGGGCGCGCGGGTAGGGGAACGGCACGCGGCTGAGCATGCGCACCACGCTCCAGTCATTGATCAGGCGATGCATGACCGGTGCGTCGGTGGCCCGCACCTCACGCAGGAGGTAGTCACCTGCCTCCAGCGCGGTGCCCGCAAACCGTGACTGTCCCTCCGCTGTCATGTGGTGGTCTGTGGCGCGGCGGGGGCAGGGGTGTCGTCTTCAGCCGGCAGCCCGCATTCGGCCAGCAGTTCGCGCAGGTTGCAGATCACGGGGAAGATCTCCTGGTTGCGGTCGCCGCCCTGCTCGTTCCATGCCTCCTGCTCCATTTCCACGATCTCGCGGTCCTCGCGGAAGATGCGCTCGGTAAAGGCGGTCAGGAACGGCCATGCGAGGTCGAGCAGGCCGGGGATGCCCGGCCGCTTGATCGACAGCAGGCCGAAGGTGCGGTTGGTCAACTGCTCCGCATCCTGCGGGACATAGGAAATCCACAGGTCCATGACCGGGTCGTTGTCGCCCGTGCGAATCGACAGCGTCTGGTGGGGATAGACGGTGCGGATCGTCATGACGTCGCGATGGGCGAATTTTTCGCTGTTGTCGCGCTTCTGCCCGAAGATCAGGGCCTCGCCAATCGGCTGCTTGCCCCCGGTGCGGGCAAAGCTGTAGCGCGCCTCCACCATGTTGGACGTGCGTTCCTGCCCCAGGAAGCGCGGCTTCATCTCGCCCATCTGCTTCATGTGCATGAACTGGTGGTTCATATCCATCAGGTTCTCATGCATGAAGCTGTAGTGGCACTTGATGGTGCGGCCGAAGCGGCGCGTCTTATAGGCGGGGTTGGCCACCTGCGCCAGGTGCGGCAGGGCCTGCGCCTGTGCCTTTTCCGGGTCGCCGGGGAAGATGAAGATCAGCCCGTCCTGTTCGCGGCAGGGATAGGTGCGCACGCCGTTGGGCAGTTTCCCCTTGCCAAGGTAGGGCACGTCGATGCAGCGCCCCGACCGGCCATAGGCCCAGCCGTGATAGCAGCATTGCACCGAGTCTCCCTTGACGGTCCCCTTGCTCAGGGGCACCTGACGATGGGCGCAGCGGTCCTCCAGCGCAAAGACGGAACCGCCCTCGCGCGGGCGCACCAGCGCGATGGGCAGGCCGGCGTAGCGTGTTCCGATTGTCTTGCCCGGGCGCAGTTCGCGCGACCATGCGACGGGGTACCAGTTGTCAGGATGCGCATGGATGCGACGCAGGTCGCGTCGGCCTGTGGTCAGGGGCGGCATGCTGTCTGACGATAGCAGTTTGTCCATTGTCTCTCTTGATTTTGAAGATGGCCGTGGCAATCGGACATGCCAGGAATCCCGGGTGGCGTTGGGTCTGTCATCTGTGCGGTCAGGTATAATATCCACTACGGTATATAAGGATGTTTTTCGCGGGAAGCATAAATGGTTCCGCCTGCCCACACTTTGTCATATGCCCTCCTGCGTCCTGATGCGGGTGCGCATGCCGCGCCATGATACGCGGCGGGACCATTGTGGCCCACACCATGATGGCAGGCGGGCACGCAATGGTCCTTGTGCTGGATCATCCTTGCGCGGAAAGTTCCGCCGTCAGGTCCTCGATGAACTGGAACGCGACACGGCCCGAACGCCCGCCACGCGCCAGTGACCACGCATTGGCGCGGCGCACCAGGTCGGCGTCGCCGATCGGCAGGTCGCGTTCGCGGGCATAGCCGCGCACCATGTCCATGAATGTATCCTGCGCGCAGTTGTGAAAGCCGATCCACAGCCCGAACCGGTCGGAGAGGGAGACCTTCTCCTCCGTCGCCTCGGACGTGTTGATGGCGGTCGAACTTTCGTTCTCGATCATCTCGCGCGGCATCAGGTGGCGGCGGTTCGACGTGGCATAGAACAGGACATTGGCCGGGCGTCCCGCGATCCCGCCATCAAGCACGGATTTCAGCGCCTTGTAATCCGCATCCTCGCGCTCGAACGACAGGTCGTCGCAGAAGACGATGAACCGCCGGGAACTTTCACGCAGCAGCGCGAGCAGTTCGGGCAGGGTGGACAGGTCCTCGCGCTGGATTTCCACCAGCGCCACGCGGCCCTGTCCCTGTGGTGCGGGCTTTCCATCCACCAGGTTGGCCTGCGCATGCGCCGCCTTGACCAGCGACGATTTGCCCATGCCGCGCGCACCCCACAGCATGGCGTTGTTGGCGGGCAGGCCACGGGCGAAATGCAGCGTGTTTTCCAAAAGCATGTTGCGCTGGCGTTCTACCCCGCGCAGCAGGCCGATATCGACACGCGCCACATGCGCCACGGGCGACAGGCGCCCCAGCGCGGGATGCCAGATGAAGGCGTCCGCCGATTCAAGCCCGCCGAGGCTGGGCGCGGGCGGGGAGAGGCGCTCCAGCGCGGAGGCGATACGTTCGAGGAGGGGGAGCAGGTTGGAATCCATCGTCGATCCTGGGTCCTGGACAAGAGGCGACAGCATACGCTGACTGGTAACCGGAGCGCGTCGGACCATATGCAATGGCGAAGTGACGCCTTGACGGGAAACAGGCGAAAACTATGGTCCGCATCGCAACCCTGCAACCCGTTCCAACCTGTATCATGCCGGAAAGCTGCCCATGCGCTCTCTTTTTGACAATTTCCTGACTACCCCAGCCTATGCACAGTCGGCCGGGGGCGGCGGATTCAGCGCCGAGGGACTGATGTCCATCCTGCCCTATGTGGCCATGTTCGGGATTTTCTATTTCCTGCTGATCCGCCCGCAGCAGGTCAAGCAGAAGCAGTTGCGCAGCCAGCTTGCCGCCCTGCGCCGGGGCGACCGGGTGCTGACGGCGGGCGGGATCGTCGCCGTTGTCCAGAAGGTCAGCGATGGATCGAACGAGGTCGAGGTTGAAATCGCCCCCAACGTGCGCGTCACGGTGCTGCGTGACACCATCAGCACCGTCATCACCAGTGTTTCCGTCCCCGCCAACGACGTGACCCCGTCCAAGAAGGACTGAGGCCACGCCCCGTCAGGCCGGGACCGGTCGGGTGGGGATCAGGCGCGTGCGCGCAGCAGGATCGCGCCAAAGCCGATGAAGATCCCCCCGGTCACCCGGTTGAACGCCCGCTTGAGTGATGGGCGTTCCAGATAGGCCGCCATCTTGCGGCCCCCCAGCGCGTAGATCATGTACCATCCCGTCTCGATCGTGGCGAAGGTCGCGACGAGGATGGAAAACTGCGGCAGTTGCGGTGCGGCGGGATTGATGAACTGCGGGAAGAACGCGGCCGCGAACAGCAGGAGCTTCGGGTTGCTGATCGCGACGAGGAAGCCGCCGCGAAACAGGGCGAATGTCGTGGTGGTGGCGGGATCCGCCGTGGCGTCGCCATTCCCGGCGCCGTCATCCTGCCCATCCCCCTGCGGCGGCGCAGTCCCCGCATCCGCGCGCCACGCCCTGATGCCGAGGAAGACGAGATAGCACGCGCCCGCCACGCGCAGGACGCCAAACAGCTTCGGCGATGCGGCAAGTGCCGCGCTGAGCCCCGCCGCGGAGGCGCCAAGTGCGACCAGCAGCGCGAGCAGGCATCCCGCCATGGCCGCGGTGGTGCGCCGCACCCCGAAATGGACGCTGCGTGTCAGGACATGCAGCATGTTGGGGCCGGGAATGGCGCAGAGAAGGAAGACGGCGACGGAAAACAGCCACCATGAATGAAGGGTCATCACGCGGTCCTGCGGGTCGTGCCATGGCCGTGCGGGCCAGGGGGTACACCTCATGGAAAGGGAACGAAAAAACCCGACCGCATGCACGGCCGGGTTCCATCATGGCGGCCCGGGGGCCGCCCGGCGGTTGCCGTGACGCCTTACGCGGCCTTGAGCTGCGCTTCGGCGAATTCGTAGTTCGCCAGCTTGTCGAGATAGTTGACGATGTAGTCGGGACGACGGTTGCGGAAGTCGAGGTAGTAGGAGTGCTCCCACACGTCGAGGCCCAGCAGCACCTTGCCCTGGCCTTCGGCCAGCGGGTTGGAGCCATTGGCCGTCTTCGTCACCTTGAGCTTGCCGTCGGGGCCAAGGACCAGCCAGGCCCAGCCGGAGCCGAACTGCGACGCGGCGGCCGCCTTGAAGTCGGCCTTGAACTTCTCGATGCTGCCGAAATCCTCGACCAGCTTCCTGGACACGGATTCGGGCATCTCGCCGCCCTTGGGCGACAGGTTCTGCCAGAACAGGATGTGGTTCCAGTGCTGTCCCGCATTGTTGAATACGGGCGCCTGTGCCGGGTCACCCTTGACCGCCAGGATGATTTCTTCCAGCGACTTGCCCTGCAGTTCGGGCTTGGATTCGACAAAGCCGTTCAGCGCCGTCACATAGGCCTGATGATGCTTGTCATGATGCAGTTCCAGCGTTTCCTGGCACATGCCACGCGCGGCAAGCGCATTGTAGGCGAAGGGAAGGGAGGGCAATTCGAAAGCCATGAACGTTCTCCTGGCGATTGCAAAAGGCGGTATCGCACCGCTACCCCTAAACAGCTATGGGCGCACGGCGGGTGCGTCAAGTCACGCGCCACGGCGCGGTACCATCGTAACGCATGGACCCCTAACGTCATGACCCCTGTCCGGGATGCAGAACACTCCATTGATGGCCTGTCCGAATGTGGCGCGATTGCGCGGCGTTTCGACCCGGACCGTTTCCTGTGCGCGCTGTTCATGCCCGCCCCGGTGCGGGAGGCGGCGATGACGCTGATCGCCTTCAATCACGAGTGCGTTCGCGCGCTGTCGACTCCTGCCTCCTGGTCGGTGGCGGGGCCGATCGCGGGGATGATCCGGCTGCAATGGTGGCGTGACGTGATTGATGGCGGCGACCCGCAGCGCCATCCGGTCGCCATCGCGCTGGTGGACCTGCTGGCGCGTGGCGCGGTCAGGGCGGATACCGTGCGCGGGATTGTCGATGCGCGCGAATGTGAACTCGACGGGCTGCCGGACTGGCCCGCATGGCGCGACAACATGTGCGCAGGCGCCGGCGGCGTGCAGCGTGCCATGGCCCAGGCGATGGGCTGTCATGATGATGCGGTGTGCGATGCGGTGGCGGAACTTGGCGCGGTCTATGGCGTGGGCGCACTGGCGCGGCATCTGGGGGCGGTGCTGCGTTCGGGGCGCTGCCCCCTGCCCGATGAGGCGCTGGAAACCGTGGGGCTGAGCCGCGATGGCATGCGCGACGGCCATGCCGCCACCCCCGGACAGGTGGCGGCCCTGCATGGCATGCTGCGCACCGAAGGGGAGGCGTTCCATGCCCGTGCCATGGCCCTTGCCCCGCGCCTGCCGCGCGCGATCCTGCCTGCCGCCCTGCCTGCCGTGCTGGGGCGGCGCGACCTGAAGGCCGGTGGGGGGCAGGACGGTGCCGCGCGCGGTATCGGCGACCGGCTGGCGGTCATGGCCGCGATGGCGCGCGGGCGGGTCTGAATCAAGGAGCAAAAGTTTTTGGGTGCCGCCTTTTTCCAAAAAGGCGGCGTCTCTTGAAGCTTTTTGGAAAAAGCTTCACCAAAAACTTTTGATTTTAAAAGATATTTATGGCGTGTCGTCGTTGGCGACCATGTCTTCCATCACGGCGAACAGGGACGAATAATCCTCGTTCGGGTAACGGCGGCGCGTCAGGCTCAGCGACTGTGTCGCGGCGGCGGTTGCGGGCATCGGGGCCATCTGGCGCGCGGCGTCGGTCATCAGCAGGCGCATGTCCTTCTGCATCAGGCGCGTGGGGAACTGCGGGCTGAAATCCCCGGCCTTCGCGGCCTTGAGCTTGCGCTTGTGGTGTGGCGAGATGACTGGCACGGCGTCAAGCGCATCGAACAGCATGTCACGGTCCAGGCCACTTGCCAGCCCATAGGTGACCCCTTCGGCCACAACCGCGAGCGTGGCGCCCATGATGCCGTTGATGACCAGCTTCAGCTTCGACCCGCTGCCTGACGGGCCGGCATGGATCGTCAGGCGCCCGATGGCGTCGAAGATGGGCTGCGCGCGCGCGACATCGGCGGCATGCCCGCCCACCAGCACGACAAGGTTGGCGGATTCGGCCTCCGGCGTGCTGCCCGCCACGGGCGCATCGAGCACCGCAACCCCGATCGCCGCCCCCTGCGCCGCCAGCGCGGTGGAGGTTTCGGGGGCCACCGAACTGGTATTGATCAGCAGGCCGCCCGCCTTCATGCCCGCAAGCGCGCCGTCGGGGCCGGACATGGACTGCTCCAGCGCCTCGTCATCGGGGACGCAGGCGATGACGATGTCCGCTTCCTGCGCCAGCGCGCGGGGCGTGGGCAGGAACGGCACGTCGCCATCCCCGCCCTTGCCCGACGGGGTATAGGCCGCGATGCGGTATCCCGCCTTGCGCAGGTTCGCACCCATACGGCTGGCCATGGCGCCAAAACCGATAAAGCCGATCAGAGAGGACATGGGAAAAACTCCTGTCTTGTTCATCCGGGGCATGAAGGCCCGTCATGCGGGCATGATCGGGACAAGCTTGCCCAATGGGGGCGGGGATGTCACGCGGGCGATGGCGGGCGTGTCCGCGCGGTCGCGCAAAGATGATGCGCAAGGGCCCCCCATGTCTGTGGCAAGGAAGGGCAGAGCCGTTAAGTGTCCGCCTTGCTGGGAAAATCCATGACGACGTCCGCCCCGACGCCTGCCCCCGTGCCCGCCCTGCCTTTCTTTGATGGCCTTGCCGCAACCCTGCGCGATGTTGCCCCGATGCCGGTGGGCATCGTCTATCCCTGCAGCGCGATCGCCCTGCGCGCCGCGTGCGAACTGCTGCGCCGCAACCTTGCGCAGCCTGTGCTAATCGGGCCTGCCGCGCGGATTCGCGCCATCGCGCACGAAGAATCGCTCGATATTTCCGCCTGCCGCCTCGTGGATGCCGCCGATGACGCGCAGGCCGCGCGGTGCGGCGTGCGCATGGCCCGCGACGGGGAGGTCGCGATCCTGATGAAGGGCGCGCTGCATTCGCGTGTCTATCTGCATGAAATCGGCCATCATGACAGCGGCCTGCGCACCGAACGGTGGATGAGCCATGTCTACATCCTCGACCTGCCGGGGGTGGGGCGGCCGCTGCTCGTTAGTGACGGGGCGGTCAACATCGCGCCCGACCTCGACGTGCGGCGTGACATCGTGCGCAACGCGATCGACCTTGCGCACATGCTGGGCATCGCATGCCCGCGCGTGGCGCTGCTGTCGGCGGTGGAGACGGTCAATCCCGGCCTGCAGTCCACGTTGGATGCGGCGATCATCTGCAAGATGGCGGACAGGGGGCAGATCACCGGCGGCATTGTCGATGGGCCGCTGGCGCTCGACAACGCCCTCAGTCCGGAGGCCGCGCGGTGCAAGGGCGTGCGTTCGCCCATTGACGGGCGGGCCGACATCCTGGTCGTGCCGGACCTTGAATCGGGCAATATCCTGGCCAAGCAGATGACCTTCCTTGGCGGTGCGCAGGCGGCGGGCATCGTGATCGGCGCGCGCGTGCCCGTGGTCCTGACCAGCCGGGCGGATTCCCTGTCCACGCGCATGCTGTCATGCATGGTCGCCGTGGCCATGGTGCGCAAGGGATACCGCATTGCACGCCCCGGCGCGGACGGTGCATGAATGCGATACATGGAATGCAGATATGCGCCGCGATCCTTTTCCCTCGCACAAAGATGATGCGCCACAATGACCGTGCCAATGGCATGAGGAATGACTGTCGCTGTCAGGCCTGTCCGTGCCCGGCGCGCCTGCCCCGTCCCGCCATGGGACGGATGCGCGCACGGGTGGGGTGGGGCGGACGGTATTTTCCGCGCGCCGGACCCGGCGGGACGCGGGAACACGAAATCCGGCGTGGCATGGTCGCCAGGGATGCCCCCTGCGGGCCGGTCCCGCGCCACCGGCAGGCTGCCCGGAGCGCACGATTGCAGCCACGACACCACTGCCCGACGCCGAAGCGGAGAATATCATGACCTCTCAGCCTACTACTGCCGATTCCACCTATGATGTCGTCCTTGTCGGCGGCGGTATCATGAGCGCAACGCTCGGCGTGATGCTCAAACAGCTTGAACCCAACCTGTCGATCGCGCTGTTCGGGCGTCTCGACGATGTCGCGCTCGAAAGTTCCAATGGATGGAACAATGCCGGCACCGGCCATTCCGCGCTGTGCGAACTCAACTATACCCCCATGGGCGCGGGGGGCGAGATCGATATTTCCAAGGCCGTCAACGTCAACGAGGCCTTTCAGGTTTCACGCCAGTTCTGGTCCTACCTGACGGAAAATGGCCTGATCGCCTCGCCGCGCGACTTCCTTAACCCCATTGCGCACATGAGCTTTGTATGGGGGCCGGAGAATGTCGATTTCCTCCAGCGCCGCTATAACGCGCTGAAGGACCATCCGCTGTTTGCGGGGATATCCTATTCCACCGATACGGCGCAACTGGCACAGTGGATGCCGCTGGTGATGGACGGGCGCACGGGTGGCACGCCGCTGGCGGCCACGCATCACCCGGCGGGCACGGATGTCAATTTCGGCGCACTGACGCATCGCCTGGTCGATATCCTGACCGGTGGCCCGGGCTTTGACCTCAACCTCGCGCATGAGGTGACGGGCCTGCGGCAGTCCGGGTCGGGATGGACCGTGTCGGTGCAGGGCATGCATGACGGCGCATCGCGCGATGTCGCGGCGCGGTTCGTGTTTGTCGGCGCGGGGGGCGGTGCGCTGCCGCTGCTGCAGAAAAGCGGCATCCCCGAGGCGCGCGGCATTGGCGGCTTCCCCGTCAGCGGGCAGTTCCTGCGCTGCACCAACCCCGAAATCGTCGCCCGCCACCATGCCAAGGTCTATGGCAAGGCGTCGGTGGGCGCGCCGCCGATGTCGGTCCCGCACCTCGACACCCGTGTCATCGACGGGAAGGAAGGGCTGCTGTTCGGCCCGTATGCGGGCTTCTCCACCAAGTTCCTCAAGCAGGGGTCGTGGCTGGACCTGCCGCGTTCGATCCGCATGGACAATATCGGCGCGATGCTGGCGGTGGCGCGCGACAACATGCCGCTGACGAAATACCTGATCCAGCAGGTCATGCAGTCGAGCGAGGACCGCATGAAGGCCCTGCGCGATTTCGTGCCCGGCGCGCGCAGCAGCGACTGGGAACTGATTACCGCGGGCCAGCGTGTACAGGTCATCAAGAAGGATCCGGTCAAGGGCGGCGTGCTGCAGTTCGGGACCGAGGTCGTGACCGGCGCGAATGGCACGATCGCGGGCCTGCTGGGCGCATCGCCGGGGGCATCCACAGCCGCGCCGATCATGCTGTCGGTCATCCAGCGCTGCTTTGCCGATCGCCTGCCGCAGTGGGAAGACCGCCTGCGCAAGATGATCCCGTCCTATGGCAAGCGCCTGTCCGACGATGCCGCACTGTGCGCGCGCACCCGCGACTGGACGCGCCAGACGCTTCAGCTTGAAGGCTGATTTTTACGGGTGGCTTTTTTCCGGGCGGCGTAGATGACTGCGCCGCCTGTAAAAGAAAATCATTCAGAAATTTGGGCGAAGCTTTTTTAAAGCTTCGAAGGGCGCTGCCTTTTTCGGGATAAAGGCAGCATCCGAAAAACTTTAATTTTTCTTAATCTATTCTTCTGAAACGGTCGTCATTCTTCCGGAAGGTCGCTCAGGTGGTCGGCCGGGTGGCGGACCGGCGGCGCCGGGTTGGGCCGGTTGGCGCGGTTTTCGATCTGCCGACGGGTGAAATGCGATGCAATGTCGGCAAGTTCGATGAACTGGTCCGCCTGACGGCGCAATTCATCGCCAATCAGCGGTGGCGAGGTCTTGATGGACGCGATGACCGTCGTACGCACGCCCTGACGCTGCACCGCCTCAAGCAGGCGGCGGAAATCCGCATCCCCGCTGAACAGCACGGCATGGTCGATCTTTGGCGCCATCTCCAGCATGTCCACGGCCAGTTCGATGTCCATGTTGCCCTTTACGCGCCGGCGGCCCGTATGGTCGGTATATTCACGCGCCGTCTTCGTCACGAGGAAATAGCCGTTATAGACAAGCCAGTCCGTCAGTGGCTTGAGCGGGGAATATTCCTCCGTCTCCAGCACGGCTGAATAATAATAGGCGCGCAGGACATTCGATTTGGACCGGAAAAATGACAGCAGCTTGCGATAATCGACCTCGAAACCGAGGTTGCGTGACGCTGAATACAGGCTGGTTCCATCAATAAAAAGACAAAGCCGTTCCTGGGGCTGAAAGAACATTAGAGGGTGTCCCTGAAAGAGGTAGCTTGATATGCCCGGCTGACGATTGAAAATTCCAATGGCTCTGGTCGTGGTCCGTCAGGAGGGAGGCCGGGGTGCGGTGCGCCCGGCCTGACATTGTCCATACCGATGTAGTCATAAAGTTTGAGATAACAAATCATCCAGTCATGTTATTATTCATGACATGGATACGCACGATATGGTGCCGGGTTCCGGCGGGCAT
Source organism: Gluconacetobacter entanii (assembly GCF_013155425.1). Classification (NCBI taxonomy): domain Bacteria; kingdom Pseudomonadati; phylum Pseudomonadota; class Alphaproteobacteria; order Acetobacterales; family Acetobacteraceae; genus Gluconacetobacter; species Gluconacetobacter entanii. The sequence goes on from NZ_JABJWD010000081.1 coordinate 19,515, forward strand.
TCAGCAGGCATCCTTGTGGCGGTGGGGGCGAACCTGTCCCGCCGCACGGGGGAAGGGCCATTGCAGACTTGCCACTGGGCTGTGGCGGAAATAGGGCACATTGACACAATTCGGGTGGAGGCGGTCTCCTGCTGGTATGAAAGCGCGCCGATCCCGCCCTCGGGGCAGCCCCCCTATGTCAACGGGATGGTGCGACTGAGTGGCGATATCACACCCGAAGCCCTCCTGTCTGCCCTGCAGGACATCGAGGCGCGGGCCGGGCGCGTGCGCACGATCGCCAATGCCGCCCGCCCGCTGGATCTGGACATCATCGCGATGGGCGACCTTGTGCGCGCCGGTCCCGATCCCATCGTGCCGCATCCGCGCGCCTGCCTGCGTGCCTTCGTGCTGCTGCCGCTGCGCGATGTCGCCCCGGACTGGCGCGATCCCGTCAGCGGGGCGGGGATCGACACCCTGCTCGCCCGCGTGGCGGACCAGCAGATCACCCGCCTGCCGGGCTGAGCGCATAAGAGCGTGCTTGCGTTGTGGAACGGGGGGGAGTATTCCATCTTGTTCCACCGATATATTGTTCCATAGAGAAACCGGAGTCTGGCCTGATGGCACGCGTCACTGTCGAGGACTGCGTTGAGCGGGTTCCCAACCGCTTTGAACTGGTGCTGCTGGCGGCCCAGCGCGCCCGCGCCCTGTCGCGCGGCGAAGAACTGACGATCGATCGCGACAACGACAAGAATCCCGTCGTCGCCCTGCGTGAGATTGCGGACCAGACGATCAGTCTGGACCAGGTCAAGAGCGACCTGCTGCGTTCGCTGGCCCGCGCGCCCGAGCCCGAGCCCGCCGACGAGGAAGTCGTGGACCTGATCCCGACGGAACAGAACATCTTTGGCCTGCAGGATGTCTCCGCCGAGGAGGAAGCCCGCCACACGGCAGGCATGACGGCAGAGGAACTCGAGGCCACGATCGAGGCGGAACTCGGCGGTCGGGGTTCGCGATAGCATTCTTGACGGAAGGGGACGGATGTGACGGATCGGGTCGGCTCTGAAACGACGGCTTCCCTCACGTCCCCTGCCATGCCTGCCACGCAGGCCCCGCCACACGGCGCGGCGGAGGCCGTGCCGGTTGTGACGGCGGAGGCCGCACCACCGGCGGCCGGACGGGTCATTTCCTGTGACGGGCTGATCCGGCGCATCCAGGCCTATGACCCCGGCGCCGACATCGACCTGATCCGCCGCGCGTTCGACGTGGCGTACCAGGCGCATGAGGGACAGGCCCGCGACAATGGTGATCCCTACATCACCCATCCGCTTGCGGTGGCGAACATCCTGGCCGGGTTCCGGCTGGATGCGGCCTCCATCGCGACGGCGCTGCTCCATGACACGATCGAGGATACCGGCGTCACGCAGGCGCAGTTGCGTACGCAGTTCGGGCCGACCATCGCGGAACTCGTCGATGGCGTGACCAAGCTGACGCGGCTGGAGCTTCAGTCCGACCGTACCAAGCAGGCGGAGAATTTCCGCAAGCTCGTGCTCGCGATGTCCAAGGACATCCGCGTCCTGATCGTCAAGCTTGCGGACCGTCTGCACAACATGCGCACGCTGCATTACGTGCAGCGCCTTGACCGCCGGCAGCGCATCGCGCGCGAAACCATGGAAATCTACGCCCCGCTTGCCGATCGTATCGGCATGGAGAAGGTGAAGGTCGAACTGCAGAACCTCTCCTTCGCGGAGCTTGAGCCCGAGGCGATGGCTACCATCCGTGCCCGCCTGAACTACCTGCGCGGGCAGGGCGCGGACGTGATCGAGGAAATCCGCCACGAACTGCAGAACCTGTGCGCGGAAGCCGGGCTGAAGGGCGTGGAGGTCACGGGGCGGGAGAAGACGCCCTATTCCATCTGGGAGAAAATGCAGCGGCGCAATGTCGCGTTCGAGCAGTTGTCCGACATCATGGCGTTCCGCATCATCGTCCCCACGCGGGAGGGATGCTACGTCACGCTGGGCGCCGTGCATGCGGCCTATCCCGTGATCGCGGGGCGGTTCAAGGATTACATCTCCACCCCCAAGGTCAACGGCTACCAGAGCCTGCATACCGGGGTTACGCTGCGCCATCCGCGCAACCAGAAGATCGAGGTGCAGATCCGCACGGCGGAAATGCATGATGTCGCGGAAAACGGCGTCGCCTCGCACTGGCTGTACAAGCAGGGCGGCGACGGGAAGGTGGAGGACGCCTCGCACGTGGTCTCCGGCCTGCGCTGGGTTCAGGACCTGCTCGACATCCTCGAGGACTCGGCCGCGCCGGATGAATTCCTCGAAAATACCAAGCTCGAACTCTATCAGGACCAGGTGTTCTGCTTCACGCCGAAGGGACAGTTGATTTCCCTGCCGCGTGGGGCAACGCCGATCGACTTTGCCTATGCCGTGCACAGCCAGGTGGGCGACAGTTGCGTCGGCGCGCGCATCAACGGCCGCCTGATGCCCCTGCGCCACGAACTGCAGAATGGCGACCAGGTGGAGATCATGACCGCGCGCGGCGGTACGCCGTCGCCGTCGTGGGAGCGCTTTGTCGTCACCGGCAAGGCCCGTGCGCGCATCCGCCGCCATGTCGCGCTGCAGCAGCGTGAAACGCACCTCGACAGCGGGCGTGTCGCCCTGGCCAAGTCGTTCCGGCAGGAAGGCGTGGACGGGTCGGAAAAGGTGCTCGAATCCCTGCTCAAGGACCTGCGCCTGTCGTCGGTGGCGGACCTGTATGTGGCGGTGGGCAACGGCAACCTGTCCGCGCGTGAGGTGGTGCAGGCGGCCTATCCCGAACTGCGCCGTGCGCCGCGTGCGCCGCGCATGGTGCCCGGCCTGTCGATGCGCGCGGCCGAAAGCACGACGTCCTTTTCCGCGGCCCGGCGCAAGAACGCGGCCGGCATGGCGCTGGCGGGCGTGGGCGCGGGGATGGCGGTGCATTTCGCGGGCTGCTGCCATCCGCTGCCGGGGGACCGTATCGTGGGCATCGTCTCCACCGGCAAGGGGATCACGGTCCATGCGCAGGGATGCCAGACGCTGGAGACCTTCGCGGCCACGCCCGAACGCTTCATGGACCTCAACTGGGATTACGACCTGATCGCGCGCAACGCGGGTGGCACCCATGTCGGGCGGTTGAGTGTCGTGACCGCCAACGAACCTTCGGTCCTTGCGACGCTGACGAACATCGCGACCAAGCATGAAGGCGTGATGGTCAACCTGCGCATCGTCAACCGGCAACTGGAATTCATGGAGATCCTTGCCGATATCGAGGTGCGTGACCTGCGTCACCTGTCGGCCATCATGGCGGCGCTGCGGGCGGAAACCGGTGTCGTGCAGGTGGAGCGCGCCAAGGGATGACGGGGATCTGGCAATGAGGCATCTGCCGTCATGATGATCGGGATCGGCTCGGACCTGTGTGACATCCGCCGGGTCGAGCGTGTCCTCGCCCGGCATGGCGCCCGGTTCGAGGCGCGGGTCTTTACCCCGCGTGAACGTGCCGTGGCCGACCGGCGTTCGGGGCAGGCCCGGCTTGGCACCTACGCCAAGCGCTGGGCGGCGAAGGAAGCCTGCGCCAAGGCGCTGGGCACCGGGTTCGCCCGGGGGGTGTACCATCGCGACCTCGGCGTGGAAAACCTGGCCGGGGGGCAGCCTGTCATGGTGCTGTCGGGTGGGGCGCGCGCGCGGCTTGATGAACTCGTGCCGGCGGGATATGCGCCGCGCATCATGGTGACGATGACGGACGAATATCCCTATGCCTTCGCCCAGGTCGTCATCGTGGCGGATGCCGCCCCATCTTCCTGATCGTCCCATGCATGGCCGCCCATGCTTGACAGGGCATGGCCCCGTGGGCTTGATCGCCAGAATATGCGCCCGGTGCCGTATTGCGCCCGGTCGAGCACGAAGCCGGATTTATGAAGAACATGTCGAGCGATGACCCCCAGACGCCAACTGTCCTGACGACCTCCCCCTCCACGGGGACGCGTGGCATGCTGGAACTCCTGCGTACTGTCGTGGTTGCTGGCGCGATCGCGGTTTTCGTGCGCACCGCCCTGTTCGAACCGTTCAATATCCCGTCCGGTTCGATGATCCCGACATTGCAGGTGGGGGATTATGTGTGGGTCGCCAAATACAGCTATGGCTACTCCCACTTCTCCCTGCCACTGTCGCCCAACCTGTTCAGCGGCCGCATCTTCGGCAGTGAACCGCATCGTGGCGATGTGGCGGTGTTCCGCTTCACCAAGGACACGTCCATCGATTACATCAAGCGGGTGGTCGGCCTGCCGGGGGACCGCATCCAGATGCGCGAGGGGCAGCTTTACCTGAACGGTGAACTCGTCCCCCGCACGTCGGAGGGCGAGTATGTTGCGGTGGACGAACATCACACCCGCATGGAGGGCGAGCGCTATCGCGAGGACCTGCCCGGCAGCGATGGCCGTCCGGTGGTGTCGCACGACATCCTGAAGCTGACGGATGAGGGGGACAAGAACGATACCCCCGAATATGTCGTCCCGCCGGGCTATTTCTTCGTCATGGGCGACAACCGCGACGACAGCGCCGACAGCCGTTTCATGGGCGATGCGCCACAGGATCTCGGCTTCGTGCCGATGGAGAACCTCGTGGGGCAGGCCAAGTGGATCTTCCTGTCGGTGGATTCGCAGTATCCGACGTGGGAATTCTGGAAATGGCCCACGGAAATCCGGTGGGGACGCCTGTTTTCGGGGGTGCACTGATCATGGAGGCGTCCAGCAGTGCCACGACCGAATTCGAACGGATCGAGGCGTATGTCGGCTATTCCTTCCATAACCCCGCCCTGCTGCGGGAGGCGCTGACCCATCGTTCCGCCGCCCACCAGCGCAGCAGCGCGGTCGGGCGGCGCACGCGCCAGTCGGTGGCGCGGCGTGGGGCGGGGTCGAATGAACGGCTGGAGTTCATTGGCGATCGCGTGCTCGGCCTGCTGATGGCGGAATGGCTGCTTGAACGTTTCCCTGACGAGCAGGAAGGCGCGCTTGGCCCGCGCCACGCGCACCTTGTCTCGCGCACGGTACTGGCCCGCATTGCCGAGGAGATGGCCCTGCCGCCCGCCCTTGACGTGGCGGAGCATGAGGCCCGCGCCGGCGTGCGCCAGATGGCCAACGTGCTGGCCGACGCGGTGGAGGCGATCCTGGGTGCGATCTACCTTGATGGCGGGCTGGAGCCTGCCCGCGCCTTTGTCCGCCGCGCATGGAACGACGCCATCGTGGCGCAGGCCCGCCCGCCCAAGGACCCCAAGACCGCATTGCAGGAATGGGTGCTGGCGCGGGGACTGCCGCTGCCGGTGTACAAGGTGGTCTCCACCGACGGCCCGTCGCATGCGCCGCGCTTCGTGATTTCGGTGGAGGCATCGGGACGGCGCGGCGAAGGCGTTGCAGGCAGCAAGCGCGCCGCCGAAAGCGAGGCCGCGGCAAGGCTGCTCAGCCAGTTTGGCTGACGCCGTGCGCGTCCATGGTGGCGCGGGCACACAGAATCGAACACTCGGGACGGCCATCGCTGCCGTGGGAATGACAGATGCCGGAACATGAAGACATGACGACCCGCTGCGGTTTCGTCGCCATCGTGGGGGCGCCCAATGCGGGCAAGTCCACGCTGCTGAACCGCATGGCGGGGACCAAGCTGTCGATCGTCAGCCCCAAGGCGCAGACGACGCGGTTCCGGGTGCTGGGAATCCTGATGCGCAACAACGCGCAGATGCTGCTGGTGGATACGCCGGGCATCTTCCGCCCGCGCCGCATGCTTGATCGTGCGATGGTCGCGGCCGCCTGGACCGGGGCGGAGGACGCGGACATCACGCTGCTGATCGTCGATGCGCGCGCGGGCCTGACCGAGGCTGTGCGCGAGATCGTCTCCCAACTGGCGCAGCGCAACCGCCGGGTGTGGCTGGTGCTGAACAAGACCGACCTGATGAAGCGCGACGCGCTGCTGCCCCTGACGGCGGAACTGTCGGGCCTGCTGCCGGTGGAGCACGTGTTCATGATCAGCGCGCGTTCGGGGCAGGGGGTGGATGACCTGATGGACCGGATGGCCGCCGAACTGCCGGTGGGGCCGTACCTGTATCCCGAAGACGACCTGACGGACCTGCCTGATCGCCTGCTGGCCGCCGAACTGGTGCGCGAGCAGATCTTCCTGCAGACGCATGAGGAAGTCCCCTATGCCGCCACGGCGGAGACCGAGAGCTTTCAGGAGCGCCCGGACGGGTCGGTGCGGATCGAGGTCACGATCTATGTCGCGCGTGCGTCGCACAAGGCGATCCTGATCGGGGAGCGCGGGTCGCGGATTCGCAGCATTGGCGAACGCGCGCGCAAGGAACTTGCGCGCCTGCTGGACCGGCCGTGCCACCTGTTCCTCAATGTGAAGGAACGCTCCGGCTGGGATGAGGAACGCGCCCGCCTGCGTGCCATCGGCCTCGACGACGCCTGACGCCCCGGCCCCGCATGGTGGTGCGGGATTCGCGGTGCGCAGGGGGATCGCGGATCGGTGATGCGCCGCGTGGCGCATGAAACGCGGCGGCCATGTCCTGATTGCCGCATTATCGGCATCGTGTGCTTGTGAGGGGGGCGAACCCCCTATATGACATGTGCTGCGCGGGCGCTGCCGCCACTCGCGGGCGGTGGCCTGCCGCTTTGTGTCTTATTCCTGTTGTGTTCGAGGGCCAATGACAAATCCGCTGACAGATCATGCCCCAGACAATGCCCCCGGTTACCGCCGGGTCCTGCTGAAGGTTTCGGGCGAGGCCCTGATGGGCAGCGGGTCCTACGGGATCGATCCTGCAACCGTCGATGGAATCGCCGCCGACGTGGCGGCGGTTGCGCGTACTGGCGTGGAGGTGTGTCTGGTTATCGGGGGTGGCAACATCTTTCGCGGTGTCGCCGCCGCGGCGCGTGGCATGGACCGTGCGCAGGGCGATTACGCCGGCATGCTGGCGACTGTCATCAATGCGCTGCTCATGCAGAATTCGCTCGAACGCCAGGGGATCGCAACCCGCGTGATGAGCGCGATCCAGATGTCCTCCATCGCGGAACCCTATATCCGCCGCCGCGCCGTGCGGCACATGGAAAAGGGACGGGTGGTGATCTTCGCCGCCGGGACCGGCAACCCGTTCTTCACCACCGATACGGGTGCCGCCCTGCGTGCGGCGGAAATGGAATGCAGCGCCCTGTTCAAGGGCACGCAGGTCGATGGCGTCTATTCCGCCGACCCGCGCAAGGTGCCTGACGCGCGCCGTTACGATACGCTGACCTATCGCGATGTGCTGGCCAATGACCTCAATGTCATGGATGCGGCCGCCATCAGCCTTGCGCGTGAGAACAAACTGCCGATCGTGGTGTTCAATATCCATGAAAAGGATGCGTTTTCGCGCGTTATGCGGGGCGAGGGACGCTTTACCACGATCGTGGCCTCGGACTGAGGCGCACACCCCGCACGAATAGAGTCGCATGGCGGTCGAACGCGACCGTTTGAGGAATGTTGGGAGGGCCAAGGTGTCTGTCGATCAGAAAAGTTTGCTGGCGGATATTACCCGTCGCATGGAAGGCGCGCTTGAAAGCCTGCGTCGTGATTTCGCCGGCCTGCGTTCGGGCCGCGCGAGCCCGGCGCTGCTGGAACCGGTGCGCGTGGAAGCCTATGGCGGTGAGGTGCCGCTGACGCAGGTTGGCTCCATCGCCGTGCCGGAGGCGCGGATGCTGACGGTGCAGGTGTGGGACCGTTCGCTGGTCAGTGCGGTGGAACGTGCGATCCGTGACAGCGGTCTGGGTCTGAACCCGGCGGCCGATGGCCAGACCGTGCGCGTGCCCATCCCCCAGTTGACCGAGGAGCGTCGCAACGAACTGGCGCGCGCGGCGGGCAAGTATGCCGAGAACGCAAAGATCGCGGTGCGTGGCGTGCGTCGTGATGGCATGGAACAGACGCGCGGGCAGGAAAAGAAGGGCGAAATCAGCCAGGATGACGTCAAGGTCTGGTCCGATGCGATCCAGAAGCTGACGGACCAGTATGTAAAGCGTGTTGACGAACTGCTCGCGGAAAAAGAACGCGAGATCAAGCAGGTCTGACCCCCGCATGTACCCAGTGGCCGGGGGGCGGCGTGCAGGGATCGTGCCTGACCATGTGGCGATCATCATGGATGGCAACGGGCGGTGGGCGGCGGCGCGCGGCCTGCCATTGCTCGCCGGGCATCGTGCCGGGGCGGAGGCGGTGCAGCGCTGCATCCGCGCGGCCGTCGCGGCGGGGGTGAAGTGGCTGACGCTTTATGCCTTTTCCTCTGAAAACTGGCGGCGCACCCCGCAGGAAGTGGCCGACCTGACCAGCCTCCTGCGCTACTACCTGCGCTACAAGGTGGCGGAGCTTGCGGCGAAGGGGGTGCGTATCCGCATCATCGGCGACCTGTCGCGCTTTGCTCCCGATGTGCGGGCCGAAGCCCGCCGTGCGGAGACGGAGACAGCCTCCAACACGGTGCTGACGGTGGTGCTTGCACTGTCCTATGGCGGGCGGGCCGACATCATGCAGGCCGCGCTGCGCATGGCGAAGGCCATCAATGACGGCACGCTGGCGGCCGCACAGGTTGACGAGGACACGTTTGGCGGCTTCCTGATGACGGCGGACATGCCGGACCCCGACATCGTGGTGCGCACGAGTGGCGAAAGCCGTCTGTCCAATTTCCTGTTATGGCAGTCGGCCTATGCCGAACTGATATTCATAGAGACGCTGTGGCCTGATTTTGACGCCGGGCATTTCGATGCCGTGCTTCAGATCTATTCCCGGCGCGAAAGGCGCTTCGGTGCAAGACCCGTCTGATCCCGACACCCCTACCGTCATCGCGTTTCCCTCGGCCCCCCGGCCGCCGGGTGGCGGGTCCGGGCGCGGGTGGAAGGACCTGCGCGCGCGCGTGCTGTCGGCCATGGTGATCGTGCCGCTTGCCGGATTGTGCGTCTGGGCGGGGGGCGTCGCCTATGCCGTGATGATCATGCTGGCGATGCTGGGCATGGCGTCCGAATGGGGACGGATGTTTTCGCTGTCGGCGCGGAGCTGGCGCGGCGTGCTCTACCTTGTATGGCCGCTGGCCTGTGCCGCGGCGGCACTTGATGGACAATGGGGTGGCGCGTTCCTGGTCATGGGGGCGGCGTTTGTTTTTGGCCCGGCCCTGTGGGCGGGGCAGGTGGCGATTGGCTGCGCGGGGATATCGCTCCTGTGGCTGCGCTTCATGACGCATCCGGGGGCGGGCGTCGTCCTGTTCGTCGTGGCATGTGTCGCGCTGAGCGATACGGGCGCCTACCTTACGGGGCGGGCGGTTGGCGGGCCGAAGCTTGCGCCGCGCATTTCGCCGGCCAAGACATGGTCGGGTTCGGTGGGCGGACTGCTGGCCGCGATTGCGGGGGGGGCGACGATCGCGACCCTGCTGCCCGATGCGCTGTCGGGGGCGGCCGTGCGCGGGGCGATGATGGGCGGCGTCATGGCGATTGCGGCGCAGGCGGGCGACCTTGCGGAAAGTGCGCTCAAGCGGGCGCGCGGCGTCAAGGATTCCGGGACGATCATCCCGGGGCATGGCGGCCTGCTGGATCGGTTTGACGGATTGCTGGTGGCAGCACCACTGGCTGCATTGATTTCGCTGGGGGCAGCGGCGGGCGCTGCTTTCTGGTATGTCGGCCTGCGCTGAGCGCGCGGTCGCAATGAAAAGAAGATTGGGGAAATCGGTAGGATGAAGACAGTTTCCGTTCTGGGCAGTACCGGCAGCATCGGCTGCTCCACTGTGGATCTGCTGTTGCAGGCGCCGGAGCGGTTCCGCGTCGTGGCCCTGGTCGGGGGACGCAATGTCACGCGACTGGCCGAACAGGCGCGGGCGCTGGATGCCGAATATGCCGTCATCGCCGATGAAACCCTGGTAGGGGAGCTTGAGACCCTGCTGGCCGGGACGTCCACGCGGGTGTCCGGCGGGCGCGAGGCGGTGATCCGTGCGGCGGGCGTGCCGGTGGACTGGACCATGGCTGCGATCACCGGGGCCATCGGGCTGGAACCCACGCTGGCGGCGGTGCGCAATGGCGGGTGTGTCGCGCTGGCGAACAAGGAAGCGCTGGTCTGCGCGGGCGATGTCATGCTGCGCGAGGTGCACCAGGCGGGGGCGACGCTGCTTCCGGTCGATTCGGAACATAACGCCATTTTCCAGTCCATGGCCGACCGGCAGGTGGACCAGGTGGAAAAGATCGTGCTGACGGCCTCGGGCGGCCCGTTCCGCCGCGCCAGCATCGAGGAGATGGAGAAGGCCCCGCTCGAAGCCGCGCTGAAGCATCCGACATGGAGCATGGGCGCCAAGATCACCATCGATTCCGCGACGATGTTCAACAAGGGCCTTGAACTGATCGAGGCGGCGCGCCTGTTCGACATGACGGAGGACCGGATCGGCGTCATCGTCCATCCGCAGTCCGTGGTCCACAGCATGGTCCAGTACACCGATGGCAGCATCATCGCGCAGCTTGGCTCCGCCGACATGCGCATTCCCATCGCGCACACGCTGGCCTGGCCGAAGCGCATGGCGACGAATTCCCCGCGCCTCGACCTTGCCGCCATGTCGCGGCTGGATTTCGAGGAACCGGACGAGGAACGTTTCCCCGCGCTGCGCCTTGCCCGGGAATCGCTGCGGGCGGGGGGCGCTGCCTCCGCGATCCTGTCTGGCGCCAATGAAATTGCCGTGGAGGCCTTCCTTAATCGTAAAATCGGCTTCCGGGATATTGCGCGGGTTGTCGAGGATGTGATGCAATCACTTGGAAACCAGAAGGCGGACACGCTGGAGCAGGTCCTGCGCTGGGATGAGGAGGCGCGACGCCTCGCCCGGAGCATGATCACGGCACGGGCCGCATAAGACGACTGGATCAAGGGGAGGATGGCCGCGCGTGATCATCAGGGGAACTCATAATCATCATGCATGATCTGCTGCGGACCATTCTTGCATTTGCCCTGGTGCTGGGGGTGCTGGTTTTCATCCACGAACTCGGCCATTACCTCGCCGCGCGCTGGCGCGGGGTGCATGTGGAGGTTTTCTCCATCGGGTTTGGCAAGCCGCTGCTGCGCTGGCACGACAGTGTCGGCACGGAATGGCGGCTGTGTCCCGTCCCGCTTGGTGGCTACGTGAAGCCGCACGGGTTCGAGGGACCGGAAGACGCCACCCCCGAACAGATGGCCGCCTGGCAGCCGGGACGCACGTTCCATGACAAGCCTGTGCTGTCACGGGCCATCGTCATTATTGCGGGACCGGTTTTCAACTTCCTGCTTGCGATCATCCTCTTTACCGGCCTGTTCGCCTTTGCGGGGCAGCCGCATATCCGCAATGTCGTGGCCGATGTGATGCCCGGAAGTGCTGCGGCGACGGCCGGCATCCACCCCCATGACGCCATCGTGCGGCTGGGCGATCATCCCATCTCCGACGTGGCGGACCTGCAGGCGCGCATCGCCGCCGAACCCGGCGCGCATATCGACGTGGTCGTGCGCCGCGACGGCAATGACGTGACGATCCCGCTGACGGTCGGCAGCGTGGCCGGTGCGAAGGGGCAGGCCCCGCACGGGCAGCTTGGCGTCTCCTTCCTTGCGGAAATGGGCGCGCCGCAGTCCCTGCCGCATGCCTTCGTCTCCGCCGTGAAGGAGACATGGAACGTGTCCGTGCAGACCCTTGCGGGGCTGTGGCAGATGCTGACGGGACAGCACAGCACCAAGGACCTGGGCGGCCCGCTGCGGATCGCGCAGATGTCGGGGCAGGTGGCGCAGTACGGGATCTCGAGCCTCGTATCCTTCATGGCGCTGCTGTCGATCAACCTTGGCCTGATCAACCTGTTCCCCATCCCGATTCTCGATGGGGGACGGCTGATGTTCTATATTCTTGAGGCAATAATGGGGCGTCCCGTGTCGCGCCGGGTGCAGCAGATCAGCTTCCAGGCGGGATTCGCCCTTATTGCCAGCCTGTTTTTATTTTCTACATTTAACGACCTCTCGCATTTCGGCTTGTTTCAATGGCTGGCATCGCATGTCGGATAACGTAAGAATGGCGGCATGAGACAAGTGCTTGCACGAGAGGGGCGATATCGGATACGTCCGCCCATGCGGATAATGCATGACAGCACGGAGATGACCTCTTCGCATGGCTGGCAGTGTGGCCAATCCGCCTACCGAATGGTGAGGAATGCCGATTTTGTCGACTAAACGTTCAGCGCTGCTTGCATCCGTGTGCGTTGTGCCGCTGTTCTGGACGGCAGGAGCCCACGCGCAGGACGCTGGACCGGAGGGCGCGCCGCCTTCCGATGCCCCCCCGTCCGACGGCATGGCCCCTACGCCGGGGATGGCCCCTGACCAGCCGGAGGTCGAGGCCATCAAGCCGCCGCCGCTGGCCGATCCGATCGAGGCGGTGGACATCAAGGGCAATGACCGTATCGAGACGAACACCATCCTGTCCTATATGGTGGTGCAGCCCGGTGACCGGTTTGACCAGGACCTGCTCGACCGTTCGCTCAAGACGCTTTACGCCACCGGCCTGTTCAAGGACGTGAGCATGCAGCGTTCGGGCAACATGCTGATCGTGCATGTTGTCGAAAACCCGATCGTCAACCGCATCATCTTCGAAGGTAACCACAGCGCCAAGGACGAGGACCTGACAAAGGTCATCTCGCTGCGGCCGCGCGCGGTGTTCTCCACCAAGACGATTGCCTCCGACCGGCAGAAGATCCTTGGCGTCTATGCGGAAAAGGCACGCTATGCTGCCACCGTCACGCCGCAGGTCATCCGCCTTGCGCATAACCGCGTCGATGTGATCTTCCGCATCAACGAGGCGCAGAAGACGCTGATCCGCAAGGTGACGTTCGTGGGCAACCGCACCTTCTCCAGCACGCGCCTTGCCGGTGTCGTGTCGTCGAAGGAAACGGCATGGTACCGCTTCTTCTCGTCGAGCGACCAGTACAATCCCGAACGTATCAAGTATGACGCGGAACTGCTGCACCGCTTCTACCTGAAGAACGGCTTTGTCGATTTCCAGATCAAGAACGCGACGGGTGAACTCTCCCCCGACCACAAGGCGTTCTACATCACCTATACGATGGAAGAGGGGCCGCGTTACCGTCTGAACAAGATGGATATCCGTTCTTCGCTGCGGCATGTCAGCGCGGAGTCCCTGCACAAGTACATCTCCCTGTTCCATAACCAGTGGTATGACGGCAGCGCCATCCAGCATAACGCGACATCCATGCAGGAGATCCTGCAGGCCAAGGGATATCCGTTCGCGATGGTGCATCCCGAAATCGCGCGCAATCCCGAAAAGCGTACGGTCAACCTGCTGTTCGACGTGAGCGAAGGGCCGCGCATGTATGTCGAGCGTATCGACATCAACGGCAACACCATCACGCAGGACAAGGTTATCCGCCGCCAGTTGCCGATGTCCGAAGGCGACCCGTACACCCCCATGGACCGCAAGTATTCCAAGGCGGTGCTTGAGGATCTTGGCTTCTTCAAGACGGTCTCGATCGACCAGACGCCCGGTTCCGCGCCCGACAAGGTCAACATCTCCGCCGATGTGGTGGAAAAGCCGACGGGTGAATTCTCGCTCGGTGGCGGGTATTCGTCGGATGCGGGCGTGCTCGGCAACCTTGGGCTGAAGCAGCATAACCTGCTGGGCACCGGCATTGATGCCGGCTTCTCCGGCACGGCGGCCTATTACGAGGACCAGGCCGACATCTCGATCACGGACCCGTATTTCCTCAACCGCAACCTGGTCGCCGGTATCGACATCTTCGGCATCCAGAACCGTTACATGACGTACCAGAACTACTCCGAAGGCCGGTACGGCATGACGCTGCGCATGGGGTATTCGTACAATAACCACCTGTCGCAGTCGTGGAGCTATACGCTGACCGATCGAAATGTCGGCGATACATGGTCGGATTCCTCGTGGTACGTGCTTGACCAGTCCGGCTGGTCGCTGCTGTCGCAGTTGAGCACCACGCTGACCTATGACACCCGTGACCGGCGCATGCAGCCGCACAGCGGGTACGTCATCCGCGTGGGTGGCGACTTCGCGGGTATCGGCGGCAACGAACGCTATTTCCGTGGCAAGATCGACGCCGCCTACTACATCCCGCTCGACAGCCTGATGGGCAACCATGACTGGACGGTGGACCTGCGCGCGGGTGCGGGTGACATCGCCAACTGGGGCGGCGGGCGCAGCGACATCATCGATAACTTCTATCTCGGTGGTAACACGCTGCGCGGCTTCCTTGACGGTGGTGCCGGGCCGCGAACGATGGGTATTCCCGCACGCACCATCGACGGCGTGAAATACCCGATGCATTCGCAGGAAGACTTCCTTGGCGGCCGGTTCCTGTATACCGCATCCGCCACGATCCATTTCCCCATGCCGTTCGCGGCAGACATGGGGATCAAGGGACGTTATTTTGTCGATGCCGGTGGCCTGGATGGCCTGCGCGTGCGCGAACGCTATACCTCGCCCAGCGATGGTTACAAATATACCCCGGTATATGGCGATACGCTGACGCCGCGCGTCAGTACCGGCGTGGGCTTTTCGTGGAAAAGCCCGTTTGGTCTGATCAACATCGATCTTGGTGTGCCGATCATCAAGCAGAAGCATGACCGAACACAGTTGCTCCGCTTTGGCTTCGGCCAACAATTCTGAGGTGATAATGTTGCGTAATTCCGGCGTTCGTCTACTTGCCGCGGCTGTCGCACTGGGATGTGGCAGTCTGGTCGGATCTGCTGCCCATGCGCAGAACAATTCCGGCTGGTTCGTCCCCAAGGCATCCCAGCAGCAGCCGGAGCATGCGGCATCCCACGCGGCCCAGCCTGCGCCGCCGCCCGTGCCCCTGCCGGCCCCGCCCGCCGACAGCGAGGAGGCGCAGTCCCAGACGCCGCCGGTCCTGCCGCTGCCGCAGATTCCCAATTCCCCCGACCTGCCCAAGGGGGCGCCGCCGCCCGCGCCGATCATCGGTGTCATCAGCGTGCCTGACGTGATGCGCCTGTCCACCGCGGCACAGCAGGCGGAGCGCGTGCTGGGCGCGCGTCGTGACGAACTGGCGCGCGATGCGCAGAAGGAGCAGGCATCGTGGCGTGACGAGCAGCAGAAGCTGCAGGGGCAGGCCCGGACCATGACGTCCGACCAGATCCAGGCGAGCGAGCGCAAGCTGCAGGAACGCGTGATCGCGGCGCAGAAGAACTTCCGCAACCGCAACCGCATCATCCAGGAAGCGGCCCAGGTGTCGCTGGGGCAGATCGAGCGTGAACTGGTGCAGATCATCCGCCAGGTCGCGGCCAGCCGCAGCATGAACCTTGTCCTGCACCGTGAGCAGGTGGCGCTGAGCCAGGACAGCCTCGACATCACGCAGCAGGTTGCGACGCAACTGAACTCTGTCCTGCCGAGCGTCTTCATCCCGGCGGCGAATGTCGATCCTGAAGTACTGGCGAAATCGGGCACGATGCCGACGACCGCCGATGCGGAAGGCGGGGCCTCCGCTCCGGCGGCGCCTGCCGCCGCGGCCAAGGTGAAGCATTAAGGGCTTGGAAGGATCCATGCACGTGCAGGAGGAAAGCGGGCCGGGCGATACGCGGTTTTTTGTATCTGACGGCCCGTTTGACGCCGCCGAACTTGCGCGGTGCGCCGATGCCGAACTCCACGGATCGGACGCGGCCCTGGCCGGTGCGCCACAGTTCTGCGGCATAGCGCCGCTGCAGTCGGCGGGGCCGGAGCAGGTCAGCTTCCTCGACAACCGGCGCTATCTCCCCCTGCTGGAGAAAACGGGCGCGGGGGCCGTGATCGTGGCGCCCGCCTTTGTGGACAAGGTGCCCGCGCATGCCGTGGCGCTGGTGTCAAAGACACCGTACCTGGCATGGGCGCGGGTTGCGTCACGTTTCTATCCCGCGCCGCCGGTCAGACCGGGGGTCCATCCCACGGCGGTGATCGGCGAAGGCGCGCAGATCGACCCCACGGCGGCGGTCGGGGCCTTCTGTGTCATTGGTGAACGGGTGCGCATCGGCGCAGGTGTATGTATCGACACGCATGTCACGATTGGCGATGGCGTGGAAATCGGCGCACGCAGTCGTATCGGCAGCCATGTCTGCCTGTCGCACGCGCTGCTGGGTGAACGCGTGACCCTGCTGCCGGGTGCGCGCATCGGGCAGGAGGGGTTCGGCTTCGCCACCGGGCCGGACGGGTTTGAAACCGTGCCGCAGCTTGGCCGTGTGATCCTTGAGGACGGGGTCGAGGTCGGGGCCAACTCCACCATTGACCGTGGTTCGATCCGTGACACCCTGATCGGGGCGGGTTCGCGCCTCGACAATCTGGTGCAGATCGGCCATAATGCGCGTCTGGGGCGGTGCTGTATCGTGGTGTCCCAGGCCGGTATTTCGGGTTCGACGGAACTGGGTGATTTTGTCACGATCGCGGCGCAGGCCGGGCTGATCGGGCATATCAGGATCGGCACAAAGGCACGGATCGGCGCGCAGTGTGGCGTCATGTCCGATGTCGAGGCCGGGGCCGATGTCATCGGAAGCCCGGCGATGCCATTCAGGGAGTTTTTCCGAAACGTGGCGTTCCTGCGTCGTCTGGCGAAAAAACCGGCGCAGGACGGGGGCGACAAGGCCGGCTAGGCGACTGTGCCGAGGCGCGGCAAGGAACATTCAACCGGCACGGGGCGGCCTGTCCAGTCAGATTGCAGGCGTCCCCCGTACCGAATAGATGGTTGGACGACGTGGATAAAGAAGTAGAGGCATTACCGACGGAGCAGGCGCCGCAGAGTGTCGAGGCAATCGACATCATGCGCATCATGGAGGCGATACCCCATCGTTATCCCTTCCTGCTGATTGACAGGATGGTTGACATCGTCCGGGGGCAGTCCGCGGTCGGCATCAAGAACGTGTCCGTGAACGAACCGCATTTCCAGGGGCATTTCCCCGCGCGGCCCGTCATGCCCGGCGTGCTCATCATCGAGGCGATGGCGCAGACGGCGGCGACGTTGGTCGTGCTGACCCTGGGCGAGGCGTTCGAGGGGAAGCTGGTCTATTTCATGACCATCGACGGTGCGAAGTTCCGTCGGCCCGTCGGCCCCGGCGACCAGTTGCGGATTTCCGTTGAAAAAGAGCGCAGCCGCGCGAATGTCTGGAAATTCAAGGGGATCGCACGTGTTGATGGCGTCTCGGTGGCCGAGGCGACGTTCAGCGCGATGATCATGGGCTAGGCCGCGCCCCGCGCAACGCAAATGATCGGCCCGTACCGGCAGGCACCGTGACCGGGGGCCGGTATCGGGATCATGGCTTTTTCTCCGGTAGCAGTCTGCCGGAAGGCCGTCGAAATGGAGGCTGTTCTGGCACACAGCGCATCTACCGGCGCGACAGGGGAGACGGGACCTTTGGGCCCTGCCGAGATTCATCCCTCATCCATCGTTGCCGCTGGCGCCCGAATTGGTCGCGGCGTGTCAATCGGTCCATGGTGCACGATCGGTCCCGATGTGGTGATCGAAGATGGTGTGCGGCTGATTTCCCACGTCGTGGTTGATGGCCATACGCATATCGGCGCGAATGTCGTGTGCTATCCCTTCACCACGGTGGGACTGGAACCGCAGGACCTGAAATATCGTGGTGAACCGACCCGCTGTATCGTGGGGGCGGGCACCATCATCCGTGAAAACGTCACCATCCACCGTGGCACCGCCACGGGTGTGGGTGTGACCACGATTGGCGATGGCTGCCTTATCATGGCGAATTCGCATGTGGCGCACGACTGCACGCTGGGGCGCGGTGTCATCATCGTCAACAATGTGGTGATGGGTGGCCATGTCGTGATCGGCGAAAATGCCCGCATCATGGGGTCCGCGGCCCTGCACCAGTTCGTGCGTATCGGCCATGCGGCCCTTGTCGGCGGTGTATGCGGGGTGGAGGCGGACGTCATCCCGTATGGCAGCGTGCTGGGCAACCGGGCGCGGCTTGTGGGGCTGCACTGGATCTGGCTGCGGCGCAATGGCGTTGCCCCCGATGATATCCGGCGCATGCGTCTGGCGTTCCGCGCGCTCTATCCCAAGGCCGCGCATGCCAGTGGCGCAGTCTTCCAGCAGCGTCTGGAACAGGTGCGCGCGCAGTATGGTGACGATGCCCGCGTGTCCGAAATCCTCGACTTCATTGCCGCGCCCAGCCATCGTGGACTGGTGCGCGTGCAGAGAAGTCCGGGCGAAATGATCGAGACCGATGGCGCCTGATCCATCGGGGGATCAGGTGTCGCCGTCTTCTGAACCGTCCGCGCCCCGCTGTGTCGGGATCCTTGCCGGGGGCGGCCCGCTGCCTGCGCAGGTGGCGCAGTCGGTCGTCGCCGCGGGCGGCAGCGTTTTCATCATCGGGTTCGAGGGCTTTGCCGAACCCGACGTCATCGCCCCATGGCCGCACCGGTTCATCCGGCTTGCCGCGGCGGGCGAAATCCTTTCCACCCTGCGCCAGCATGGATGTCGCGAACTGGTCCTGATCGGGCCGGTGCGGCGTCCTTCCTTTGCGACATTGCGGCCTGATGCGGCGGGCGCGCGGATTCTGGCGCGGATCGGCCGTGCCCTGTTTTCAGGCGATGACGGACTGCTTGGCGCGATTGTCCGGGTGCTGGGGGAGGAAGGATTCGTCGTCCGGGGGGCGCATGAATACCTGCATGCCTCCGTCGGGCGGCAGGGCGTGATGGGCGCGGTGCGTCCCGATTCCGTCGCCGTGTCGGATATCGGGCGCGGGCGCAGCGTGGTGGTGGCCATGGGCGCGCTTGATATCGGTCAGGGCTGCGTGGTGCAGGACGGGCTTGTCCTTGCGGTCGAGGCGATCGAGGGCACGGACGAGATGCTTGAACGTGTCGGGCGATACCGTCAGGATG
Organism: Gluconacetobacter entanii; assembly: GCF_013155425.1. Classification (NCBI taxonomy): domain Bacteria; kingdom Pseudomonadati; phylum Pseudomonadota; class Alphaproteobacteria; order Acetobacterales; family Acetobacteraceae; genus Gluconacetobacter; species Gluconacetobacter entanii. The sequence continues at coordinate 38,424 of NZ_JABJWD010000081.1, forward strand.
GCCGTCCCGGCGGTGTGCTGGTCAAGATGGCCAAGCCCGGGCAGGAACGGCGCGCCGACCTGCCGACCATCGGCCCGGAAACGGTGCGCCGCGCGGCCCGCGCGGGATTGCGCGGCATCGCGTTCGAGGCCGGGGCAACGCTGCTGACCGACCCGCGTGAATGTGTGGCGCTGGCCGATGCGGCGGGGCTTTTCCTCGTCGGGATCACGACAGCCGGGACAATGGAATCCCTTTTGTAAAAAGGAGTGAAAACGTCATGGGCAGTTACCTGCATACAATGGTCCGCGTCCGTAACCTGGAGGCCAGCATCGCCTTCTACAGGCTGCTGGGGATGCATGAACTGCGTCGGCGCGAGGTGCCGGAGGGCAAATATACGCTTGTCTTCATCGGCTACGGCGACAACGCGGCGGGGCAGGCGGAAATCGAACTGACCTATAACTGGGGCCAGGACGAGGGATATGACGTCGGCACCGGATTCGGCCACTTTGCCGTGGGGGTGGAGGATGTCGCCGCCATGGTGGAACGGGTCCGCGCAGGCGGCGGCAAGGTCACGCGGGAGGCGGGGCCGGTGAAATTCGGCACCACCGTCATCGCCTTTGTCGAGGATCCCGATGGCTACAAGGTCGAACTGATCGAACGCCGCTAGTCCTTTTCCTTTGCGGGCAGGCAGGTGCGCCGCATGAGGTCGAGCCTGCCGACCGTGGCCTCTATCGCCTGTATGATGACATCCGCGCCCGCGCGCACTTTCGCGTCAGGGTGCGCCGACAGTACGTCCGCCTGCATCAGGGCGGGTGACAGGATGCCCCGGATGTCATGCAGGTGCCTGCGTATCCCCGCCACGTCTGCGGTGTCTGGTGCGGTATCCGGGGTGGTGTGCGGGGTCGGGGGCATGGGCATGTCCGTGCTGTGATGTGGCGGTATGGTGCATTGCGCGATCATGTAACGCGCGTTGCGCATTGACGCTGGGAATAACGGGCAGTATAAGGCCCGCCTTGGGGATGTGGAGGGAAATTGCCTGCACCCCCGATATTCATCCGTAACCTGTTACAGTCAATCTGGGAGTGCCGTCGTGAAGCGCACGTATCAACCCTCGAAGCTGGTCCGCAAGCGCCGTCACGGCTTTCGTTCCCGCATGGAAACCGTCGGTGGCCGCAAGGTGGTTGCGAACCGTCGCACCAAGGGCCGCAAGCGTCTTTCCGCTTAATTGCCCTGGTCTTACGTTCCGGGACGGTCTGTCCCGGAATGACACTCTGCATTAACAGGGGCTGCTGAACGTGGCCGACCGGTCGATACGTCTCAAGAAACGTGCTGAATTCCTGAAGGTGGCGGCAAAAGGCCGCAAGGCCCCGGTGTCCGGCATGGTTGTGCAGGCGTTGCATCGTGATGATGACGATTCGGCGCGTCATGGTTTCACCGTGACGAAGAAGGTCGGGAACTCGGTGGTCCGCAATCGTGTACGCAGGCGCCTGCGCGAGGTGGTCCGTCAGGTCGGGCGGGAACTGCCACTCAGTGGCGTCGATCTTGTGGTGATTGGCCGTAGCGCCACAATCGATCGTAAATTTGCCGCGCTGCTCACTGACTATCGCAAGGCATTGAAAAAGGCCGGGGTCGTGGGGGACGCGTGAACATTCCTTCCCCCGGTCCGGTTTCACGGGGTCCTGCTGTCGCAGCGATGCGCGCAATGATCCGTGCCTACCAGTTGCTGGTCCGGCCCGTGATTGGCGCGAACTGCCGCTTTACCCCGTCATGCAGCCATTATGCCCGCGATGCGCTGGCGCGCCATGGTGCGTGGCGTGGCGGTCTTATGTCGCTTTGGCGTATCATGCGCTGCAATCCCTGGAATGCGGGGGGATATGACCCGGTGCCGGACACGCACCATGACGGTCGCTCCTGCTGCTGCATCCACAAACCTGAATAACGAGAGTCTGGCTGGTCGCTGATGGATATCAAGCGTTTAATTGTGGCGGTGGCGATGTCTGCCATGGTTCTGGTCGGTTTCCAGTATCTGGTACCGCATCCGGACCACAAGGCGGTCACACAACCCGCGGCCAGCGCCGGGCAGGATACGCCTGCCACGGCTTCGCCTGCCCCGGCGGAGGACAGGTCCGCCGCGGTGGAGGCGAAGAACGACCCGCGCCTTGCGATTGATACCGGACGGGTCAGCGGGTCGATCGACCTGCGTGGCGCGCGTCTGGATGACCTCGTGCTCAAGGACTATCACGAGACGGTCAAGCCCGGCAGCCCGCTGGTCCGTATCCTTGACCCGCGGCAGGATTCGCAGTCGAACCTGGTGGAGGTCGGCTGGCTCAACATTGCGGGCGGGCAGGTGCGCGTGCCCGACGCCAACACGGTCTGGAGCGCGGACCAGTCCACCCTGACGCAGGACCAGCCCGTCACCCTGACATGGGATAACGGGCAGGGGCAGGTCTTCGAACTCGTCGTCGCGATCGACCAGAACTACATGTTCTCCGTCACGCAGAAGGTGCATAACCACGGGGCGGAGGCGGTGTCGCTCTACCCCTATTCGCGTGTCGATCGTGGCTATACCCCCGTGGAGACGGGGGGATACCTGGTGCATGAAGGACCGATTTCCGTCATTGACGGGCGTCTGGATGAAAGCTCCTACAAATCCGTGCGCAATGGCGCGGTGCCGCCGGGCAACCTGTCGTGGAACAAGCCCGGCACGGGCGGCTGGAGTGGCATTACCGACAAATACTGGCTGACGGCCGTGATCCCGCAGCAGGATTCGCTGGTCACCGGCAGCTATGGCTACGGGCCGGAACCGGGGCATGAGGGCGTCTACCAGGTCGGCTTTACCGCCCGCACGCCCGAAGTGATCGCCCCCGGCGGTGACGGCGTGACCGAAAGCCATGTCTTCGCCGGTGCGAAGGAAGTGCCGCTGCTGGAGAAGTATGAGGCGAGCCTGCACATCCCCTCCTTCTGGAAGGCGGTGGATTTCGGATGGTTCGCGTTCCTGACGCATCCCATCTTCACCGTGCTGGACTGGCTGAATACGCTTCTGGGGAATTTCGGCCTTGCGCTGATGGCCTTCACGCTGGTGGTCAAGGGGCTGTTCTTCCCGCTGGCGACCAAGCAGTTCCGCTCCATGGGCAAGATGCGCCAGCTTCAGCCCAAGGTCAAAGCCCTGCGGGAGCGTTATAAAGACGACCAGATGGCGCTGAACCAGCACATGATCGCGCTGTACAAGGAAGAAAAGGTCAACCCCGCCAGCGGCTGCCTGCCGATGCTGCTGCAGATCCCGGTGTTCTGGTGCCTGTACAAGGTGCTGTTCGTCACGATCGAGATGCGCCATGCACCGTTCTTTGGTTGGATCCATGACCTTTCGGCGGCCGACCCGACGAACATCTTTACCCTGTTCGGGCTGATCCCGTGGGACCCGACGCATATCTCGACCTTCTTCCAGCTTGGGCTGTGGCCGATCGCCTTTGGCCTGACCATGTTCGCGCAGCAGAAGATCAACCCCGCACCTGCCGCCGACCCGGCGCAGCAGAAGATGTTCCAGTTGATGCCGATCCTGTTCACCTTCTTCATGGCGCGCCAGCCGTCGGGACTGGTGATCTATTACTGCTGGAACAACCTGCTGACGATGGCGCAGCAGGCCCTGATCCAGCGTCGCGTCAATGCCGAAGCGAAGAACCCCGTGGTGAAGACGTCGCAGCCGGAAAAGCCGGGCTTCTTTGCAAAGAAGCTGCAGGGCATGCTTGAGCGGCAGGCGCAGGCGGTGCAGAACGCGGCGTCCGCCAAGGGCAAGGCCGACGGCAAGGGCAAGCAGATCGAAGGCACCGTGATAAGGGAAATCCCGCAGGCACCCGAAACCGATGCGGACAAACCCGCCGGGACGCAAGGCGACGCCACGACCGCGACGAAACCGGACGCGACGACGGACGCCGGCGGCGCGCCTGCGACCTATACGTCGCCGCGCAAGGGCAAGAACCAGAAAAACAAGAAGGCCAGGGAGCAGCAGAAGGCCGCCCGCGCCAATCCTTCCGCAGGCGATGGCAAGACGGGCGGGAATAACGGGGACCAGGGCAACGGCCCGAACGGGGATAAGACAGGCGGCAATGGTTGATTTCACCCCCCAGGCCCCGACGCCCGAGGAAATCGAGCGCGACCGCGAGGCCGGACGGCTGCTGTTCGCCGGGGAATGCCAGTTCGTGTTCGGCGCGCAGAAGCTGGGGCAGTTGCCTGATCCGCTGCTGCCGGAGGTCGCGTTTGCCGGACGTTCCAACGTGGGGAAGTCCAGCCTGGTCAACGCCCTGACGGGACGGCGGACGCTGGCGCGTGCCTCGTCCGAGCCGGGACGCACGAAACAGTTGAATTTCTTTGAACTTGCAGGGCGCCTGACGCTGGTGGACATGCCCGGCTATGGCTTTGCCAAGGCGGCCAAGGCGGTCAAGGAAGACTGGCAGGGGATGATGTTCTCGTTCCTGCGCGGGCGCCCGACGCTCAAGCGCGTGGTGCTGCTGCTGGATTCGCGGGTGGAGATCAAGGAAAATGACCGCCAGATCATGAAGCTGCTCGATCGCGCGGCGGTCACGTTCCAGATCGTGCTGACGAAATGCGATGTCCCGAAGCCCCCCGTGCTGGCGGCGAAACTGCGTGAAACGCGCGAGATCGCGGCAAGCCACGCCGCAGCCTATCCCACCGTCCTTGCGACAAGCAGCACGAACGGCGAAGGCATCGTTGAACTGCGCGCGGAACTTGCGCGGCTTGCATATCCGCCCCCCGCGCGGGCATGAAGGGTCCGGCTGTGATAAGGGTCATGGCCGTACAGTGTTTGATGGATTGAGGCACGATCGGATGACGTTAACAGGACCGGGCAGTCAGGATGCCCGCGAACGGGCAGATGTTCTGGCGCGGGCGTTGCCGTACCTGCGACGCTATGCCGGGGATACGCTTGTCGTGAAATATGGCGGCAGCGCGATGGTCGATACCTCGCTGTCGGATGCGTTCGGTCATGATGTCGCGCTCCTCAAGCAGGTGGGGATCAATCCCGTCATCGTCCATGGCGGCGGCCCACAGATCAGCGCGATGCTCAAGCGCCTGCAGATTGAATCGACCTTCATCGACGGCCTGCGCGTGACCGATGCGGCGATGATCGACGTGATCGAGATGGTGCTGGCGGGCAAGGTGAACAAGCAGGTCGCGGGCCTGATCAACCGTGCCGGCGCGCTGGCGGTGGGGATTTCGGGCATGGATGGCGGCCTGATTTCCGCGCGCAGGCTGGAACGCCGCGCCCGTGAAAACGGGGTGGAGACGGACCGCCTGCTCGACCTTGGTTTCGTGGGGGAACCCACGCGCATCGACCCGCGCGTGATCTATGCCCTGTCGGGATCGGGACTGATCCCCGTCATTGCCCCTGTCGGCAGTGGCGAGAACGGGGAGACCTACAACATCAATGCCGACACGGCGGCGGGCGCCATCGCGGGCGCGGTCAATGCCAGCCGCCTGCTGATGCTGACGGACGTGCCGGGCGTCCTTGATGAAAACGGCAACCTCATTCCCGAACTGACGGCGGAGGATGCCCGTCGTGGCATCGCAAGCGGCATGATCTCGGGCGGGATGATCCCGAAGGTCGAGACCTGCCTTGCCGCCGTGAAGGCCGGGGCAAAGGCCGCCGTGATCCTTGATGGCCGCGTGCCGCATGCCTGCCTGCTGGAACTGTTTACCGAAGCGGGGCTGGGCACGCTGATTCGCGGGGAATGAGGCGGCGGCCGCCTCTGGCTTCGAGAACCGGGGAATGCGTTGACAGGGGCGGCCATCCCCCGCATGGTCCGCGATCGCCCCATTTCATGCCGTCGCGCGCACCCTGAGACACAGGGGCGGCGATGCTGTCCGGAACAGGATTTGGAATTCATGACTGATACAGCCCTCCAGAGCCAGATCGAGGCCCTGTGGGAACGGCGTGAGACGCTGTCCCCCACATCCGGCGACGCGGAACGCGCGCCGGTGGAGGCCGCGCTGTCCGCACTTGATGCCGGTCGCCTGCGCGTGGCGACGCCGGGTGCTGATGGCTGGGTTGTCAATGAATGGCTGAAGAAGGCGGTGCTGCTGTCCTTCCGCCTCAACGACAACCGCCTTGTGCCCGGTGGTGGCGCAGGCGCGCCGGCATTCGACAAGGTGCCGCTGAAATTCGCCGGCTGGAACGAGGCGGAGTTCGCGCAGGCGGGCTTCCGCGCCGTGCCGGGCGCGGTCGTGCGCCGTTCGGCCCATATCGCGCCGGGCGTGGTCCTGATGCCCAGCTTCGTCAATGCAGGCGCCTATGTGGACAGCGGCACGATGGTCGATACGTGGGTGACGATCGGCAGTTGCGCGCAGATCGGCAAGAACTGCCATATCAGCGGCGGCGTGGGCATCGGCGGCGTTCTGGAACCGCTGCAGGCCGCCCCGGTCATCATCGAGGACAACTGCTTCATCGGTGCGCGTTCCGAAGTGGCCGAAGGCGTCGTGGTCGAACGTGGCAGCGTGCTGTCGATGGGCGTGTTCCTTGGCGCATCGACCAAGATCGTCGATCGTGCGACGGGCGAGGTGTTCATGGGCCGCGTCCCGGCCTATTCCGTCGTGGTGCCCGGCACCCTGCCGCCGCGCCAGCCGACCTCGGCCGAGGGCAGGCCGCTGCCGTCGCTCGACTGTGCGGTGATCGTCAAGCGTGTGGATGAACGCACACGGTCGAAAACCTCCATCAACGAGCTGCTGCGCGGCTGAAGGGCGGACCGGTCATGAGCGAGACACCCACCGGCAACGCACCCCACGGGACACACGATCCCGTGGCGCAGGAGGATGCCGGGGGTGTGCTTGCGCTGGCCCGCGACCTGATCCGCTGTCCCTCGGTCACGCCGGATGACGGGTGCGCGATCGATGTGCTCGCCACTGTCCTGCGGCAGATGGGCTTTGCGGTCACGCCCCTGACGTTCGGGGAGGGGCATGCACGCACCCCCAACCTGTTTGCCCGCCTGGGCACGGGCCATCCGCATGTCTGTTTTGCCGGGCATACCGATGTCGTCCCGGTGGGCGATGCCGCATGGCGCAGCGACCCGTTCGGCGCGCAGGTCCATGACGGCCTGCTGTATGGGCGTGGGGCGTGCGACATGAAGGGCGGGATCGCCGCCTTTGTCGCTGCCGTGCGCTGCTACCTTGCGCGGCACGACGGCCGCGTGCCCGGTTCGATCAGCCTGCTGATCACCGGGGATGAGGAAGGCCCCGCCACCAACGGCACCGTGCGCGTGCTGGAATGGATGGAGGCACAGGGGCAGATCCCCGATTTCTGTGTGGTGGGGGAACCGACGAACCCGCAGCAGATGGGCGAGGTCATCAAGATCGGGCGTCGTGGCAGCCTGAATGCCACGATCACGGTCACGGGCGTGCAGGGGCATGTGGCCTATCCCCACCGGGCGGACAACCCGGTCCACCGGCTGCTGGCCATCCTGCACGAACTGACGGCAGCGCCGCTGGATACCGGCAGCGAGTGGTTCGAACCGTCGAGCCTGCAGGTGACCAGCATCGATGTCGGCAATACCGCAACCAATGTCATCCCTGCCACGGCATGCGCGCGGCTGAACATCCGTTTCAACGACCTGCATACGGGGGCGGACCTTTCGGGGTGGATACGCACCGTCTGCGCGCGGCATGCGCCGGGGGCGGATGTCCATATCCGCATCAGCGGGGAATCGTTCCTGACGCAGCCGACGGCCGGGGTGGATGCCCTGCGCGATGCGGTGGCCGGGGTGACCGGCCATGTGCCGCGCCTTGATACCGGGGGCGGGACATCCGATGCCCGGTTTATCAGCCGTTACTGCCCTGTGGCCGAATTCGGCCTGGTCGGGGCCAGCATGCACAAGGCGGATGAACATGTGCCGGTGGCCGACCTGACGCAACTGGCACGGATCTATGACATGTTTCTGGAAAGGCTGATGGCCTGATGGCGGATGACGGCATGACGCCCCAGCCCGGCGGGTTTGGCAATATCCTGCGTGGGATGCTGCTGCTTGGACGCGGGCGGGTCGCGGGGCTCGCATATTTCGGCAATACCCGCGACGCGGTCCTGACGGCGCTTGCGCCGCGCATCGCACTGTGGCTGGTCGGCGGCCTGCTGACGATGGCGCACGCGCCCGACGCCACCAGCGTCACGCGCTGGCTGTTTTCGCTGTGCATGATCCTGCTGCCTGCGGTGGTGACCTATGCGCTGGCGCAGCGCTGGCATCGTTCCGGGCTGTGGTGCCGCTATATCGCGGCGGCATGGTGGACCGACTGGCTGTCGCCGTTTGTCATGCTGGCGGTTGCGCTGCTGATGGCGCTGGGTTCACCCGCGCTGCTGGAGACGACATATGGCGGCCTGATCATCAACGGTGTCGGCTTCGCCTACAGCCTGTGGATGACATGGTTCATCGCGCGCGTCGGGCTTGCGCTGGGTGGCGGGCGTGCGATGCTGATGGTTGGGGCCGTGCTGGTCAGCCTGACGCTTCTGGCGGTGATTACCGCGCTGCTGCCGCCGCATTACATGCCGTGGCACGATTTCATGGCGCTTCCCGGGGCTTCGTCTGGGACCAGCCACTAAGGGCTGGTAAAGGAAGGTTTTGGGGCGCCGCTTTTTTCAAGAAGGCGGCGTTCCTCTGAAGCTTTTTGAAAAAGCTTCACCAAAAACTTTCTGTTGCTTTCAGGATTATTTCGCGAACGGATCTTCGGGGTAGCCCACGCCGGTCAGGTAAAGCCCGTCCGCAGGGGCCGTTGGGCCGCCCGCGCGCCGGTCACGGGCGGCAAGCGCCTGCGCCACCCGTTCGACCGACCAGCTTCCTTCGCCCACCATCTTGAGCGTGCCGGTCATGTTGCGCACCTGATGGTGAAGGAAGGCGCGGGCCTCCGTCACGATCACGATTTCCTCTCCCTCGCGCATGATCTCCATCCGGTCGAGGGTGCGGATCGGGCTTTTCGCCTGACAGGCGGAGGCGCGGAAGGTGGTGAAATCATGCCGTCCCAGCAGCGCCTGCGCCGCCTGACGCATCAGGTCCACATCCAGTTGCTGGCGCACATGCCATACGCGTCCTTCGTCCAGTGTGGGGCGGGCGCTGCGGTTGAGGATACGATAGCGGTAGGATCGGCGGATGGCGGAAAAACGCGCGCTCCAGTTCGGCAGGACGGGGCGCGCGATCAGGATGGCCACGCGATGCGGTTTCATGTGGTAATTCAGTGCATCGCGCACCGCCGCACTGCTCAGCGGGATGTCGTCGGGGAAATCGAGGTGCGCGACCTGCCCGGTTGCATGCACGCCGGAATCGGTGCGCCCGGCGGTGATGCTGCTGACGGGACGGCCACCGGTCAGGCGCGTGGCCGCAGCCTCCAGCACGCTCTGGACCGAGGTCAGGCCCGACGCCTGGCGCTGCCAGCCGACAAAGTCGCGACCGTCATATTCGATCCTGACCGCCCAGCGGCGCACGTTTGCCGGTGCTTCGGCGCGTGGGGGGACAAATCCGGGGGGCAGGCCGCCCCATTCGGGGCGCGTGGTCTCGTCGCTCATGCGTGGGGCAGGTCGAAACGGGTGCCGACGGGCACGTCCTGTCCGCGCAGGAAGGCGTCGGCCTCCATCATGCCGCGTCCGGGGCGCTGCAGGCGCGTGATCCGCAGGGTCGTGCCATCCCCGCACGCCACCAGCAGCCTGTCATCGACAACCGTGCCGGGGGCTGCCGAGGAAGTCACGTGTTCCGGCATGACGGCCCCGATCTTGATCGTCTGGCCCGCCAGTCGGGTGAAGGTGCCGGGCCATGGCGTCATGGCGCGCACCTGCCGGTCCAGTTCTTGCACCGTTTTGTCCCAGTGCAGGCGCCCGTCCTCGCGCGTCAGGCGCGCGGCATAGGTCACGCCTTCCTCTGGCTGGGGACGGGGGAGCGGGATATCACGCAGGGTTTCGACAATCAGGCGCGCGCCCATGGCGGCAAGGTCGTCATGCAGGCTGCTCGCCGTGGTGCGGGGTGTCAGGGCAACGCGCCCTTCCACCAGCATCGCGCCGGTATCCAGTCCCGCATCCATCTGCATGATGGTCACGCCGCTTTCACGGTCTCCCGCAAGGATCGCCGCCTGTATGGGCGCGGCCCCGCGCCAGCGTGGCAGCAGGCTGGCATGGATGTTCAGGCACCCGTGCGTGGGCGTGTCGAGCATGACGGACGGCAGGATCAGCCCATAGGCCGCGACCACCGCCGCGTCGAGCTTCAGCGCCGCGAAATATTCATGTTCCGCCACGTTGCGACGCAGCGACAGCGGCGTGCGCACCTCGATCCCCAGCGCCTCCGCCGCGACCTGCACCGGTGACGGGCGCAGCGCCTTGCCCCGGCCTGCGGGACGGGGGGGCTGCGTATAGGCCACGACGATTTCATGCCCGGCAGCGTGCAGGGCCTGAAGCGCCGGTACGGCGAAGTCGGGCGTTCCCATGAAGGCAAGGCGCATGATGTCGGTCCATCGGGGAAAAGGCGCGCCGGGCGATGCCAGCGGCAGGCAGGCACCATGGGCGGCGGGGAAAGGGGCCGCCGCGCATCACGTCATCGGGGCGTGGGCATCGCGGCGGGGGATCGGGCCGGTCAGTGCTTGAGGCGCTGTTCCTTGGCGAGGCGGCGCATGATCATGTTGCGCTTGAGCGCCGAGAGGTGATCGACAAACAGGATCCCCTCCAGATGGTCGATCTCGTGCTGGATGCAGGTGGCAAGCAGGCCATCGACCTCGATCTCGTGACGCTTGCCCTCCAGATCCTGGTACCGCACGCGCACGCTTTCGGGGCGGGCGACCTCGGCATACTGGTTGGGAAGCGACAGGCAGCCTTCCTCGCGGATGGACATGGTCTCGGTTTCGGCGATGATGTCGGGATTGATCAGCACCATCGGGTTGCGCGCCTCGTCCTTGTCCGCGACATCGACGATGGCGAAGCGCAGGCCAAGTCCCACCTGCGGGGCGGCGAGGCCGATGCCGGGGGCCTTGTACATCGCGGCGAACATGCGCGGTATGGCTTCGCGCAGTCCGGCGGTGTCCTCGGGGCGGACAAGGCGCGTTTTCTGACGGAGGATCGCCTGCGGGGCGACAAGAATCGGCATCGGCGTGGCCGTTGCAATGACATCCTGATCTATCATGTTCGCGATTTAGCGATCCTGCGCCCCGGATACCAGAGGTTCCGTGTGGTCAGGGACGTGTTTTTACCGGATCCGCCCATTTTTTGACCTGTCGCTTTTGTCCGCGCCTGTGGCCGCAGGGGGACAGTTCCCTTGCGCGCCGGCGCGGATGTCCCATATCGTGAAACAGGGTGGATGCCATGACGGGTCCACCCCTGATTGTCGTCTCGCTCTGGAATTGAGGAGGCCTGAGTGTCGGGAAGAGTGTTCGGATCCCCCATGTTTCTTGGTTTTGATCATCTGGAACAGATGCTGGAACGGGCGTCGAAGAACGCATCGGACGGGTATCCGCCATACAACATAGAACAGGTCAGCCCCACGACCCTGCGCATCACGCTGGCGGTGGCGGGGTTCATGATGGAAGACCTGCATATCACGCAGGAAGACAACCAGCTTGTGATCCGTGGGCGGCAGGGTGACGACGGGCAGGGTCGCGTGTTCCTGCATCGTGGCATCGCCGCACGCCAGTTCCAGAAAGCCTTTGTCATGGCCGAGGGAATCGAGATCGGCGGTGCATGGATGGATAACGGCCTGCTGCATATCGAACTGCACCGGCCACAGCCCGAAGTGCGCGTGCGCAAGATCGAGATCGCGAAAGGCCCGTCAATCCGCGATCGCGCAGCACCGGTTGTCGATGTGCCCGGGATGCGCACGCAGCATGTCGTGCGGGTCATCGACGACGAATGAGGGATGAATGCCGCCCATCCCTGTTATCATGTGAATGCGGAAAATGATCTCCTTCATGGGGGTGTTTTCCGGCTGCTGGAGGGCATGCAATTGAGAACAACACTCCGTAACGGTCGGCTGGTGCCGTGCGAGGGCAACAGCCTGCCGCTGGATGTGCATACACTGAGCGACAGCCAGATGCGTGCGCTGGGAATGGAATATGTGGCCTATATCAAGGAAGTCGTCGTGGACGGGGAGGAGGCGTTCGCCATCCATGCCGCCGATGGCACACCCATGGCCCTGACACCGGATCGCGACATGGCGATTACCGCCGTGCTGGAACATGAAATGGTGCCGGCGCTGGTTCACTGAACCCTGCCGCATCCCGCCCTGCTGGCCGCCCCGTCTGCTGACGGGGCGGCCTTTTTTCATGCCTGGAGGCGGCCCGCGGGATCGAGCCAGCCGATATTGCCGTCATCGCGGCGGTAGATGACGTTGATCTCCTCGCTGCAGCTATTGCGGAACATCAGCAGTTTCGTATCCGCGAGATCGAGTCGCATGACCGCCTCCCCAACACTCAGCGTCGCGATGTCGGTCGGGCGTTCGGCGATAATGGTGGCATAGGGGCCGGCCCCTGCTATGGCCGGGTCCGTGTCCTCGTCCAGGCCGTCACTGGTGGCTGCCTGCCGTGTGTCCTCGCGCGCCGGGATGTCCCCACCGGGACGCAGGACGTAGCTGCGTCCCTTTTCCGTAGGCGTGGCGCGGGAACGCAGGTGCCCGTGATTGGTGGCCTTGCGGTGATAGCGGCGCAGGCGCTTGGCGATATGTTCGGCGGCGTCATCGAACGCCCCATGGGCATCGGCGGCTTCGCCTTCGCCACGCAGCGTCAGCCCGCGTGAGGCATGGAGGTTGATGTCGCAGGTAAAGAACGAACGCGCCCGGCTGAAGGTGACGCGGGCTTCCATCGCCTGTCCGAAGTATTTTTCCGAAATGCGGTCCAGGTGATCGGTCACGCGGTATTTCAGGGCGTCAGACAGGTCGATCTGCTTGCCAGCAACGCTGATGTGCATAAGGGACCACTCCTTGTTTTCGCCAAGGAAGCCATGTGCAGTGACGGAAAAAGCGATGGGCCATTTATCGTATCAGGTATGAAAATCCCCGCTCCGCATGCACGGCCTGCCCTGGCTTCAGGTTCACTCTGTTGCACCAGTTCCGGCCCACCCGTGGGCAGGGCCGGAAACCCCATCAGACATGTCCGGGGCGGTCCTGTCCATTCCTTCTTTGCATGCAAGGCGGCACGATTTTCGATGCAACCCGCCGCCCGGTCCGCAACCCGCTGTAACTAAAGTGTAAACTTCTCACCCAGATAGACGCGGCGCACGTCCTCGTTGGCGACGATTTCCTCCGGGCGGCCTTCGGTCAGGACCTGGCCGCTATGCATGATATAGGCGCGGTCGATCACCTCGAGCGTCTCGCGCACGTTATGGTCGGTAATCAGCACGCCGATGCCGCGATCCTTCAGGTGGGCGACAAGGTCGCGGATTTCGCCCACCGCGATGGGGTCGATGCCCGCCAGCGGTTCGTCAAGCAGGATGTAATGCGGCTGGCTGGCCAGTGCGCGCGCGATTTCCAGGCGTCGCCGTTCGCCGCCCGACAGCGCGAGCGAGGGGGAATGGCGCAGGCGTGTGATCCCGAATTCGCCCAGAAGCCCGTCAAGCATCGTCTGCCGCCGGTCCGCGTCGGGTTCGACGATCTCCAGCGCCGCCATGATGTTCTGTTCGACGTTCAGGCCGCGAAAGATGCTCGATTCCTGCGGCAGGTAGCCGATTCCCATGCGTGCGCGGCGATACATCGGCAACTGCGTGATATCCGCGCCGTCCAGCGTGATGGTGCCGATGTCGGGACGCACCAGCCCCACGATCATGTAAAAGCTGGTGGTCTTGCCCGCGCCATTGGGGCCAAGCAGGCCCACCGCCTCGCCACGCTGCACCTGCAGCGAGACATCGCGCACGACCGAACGCTTGCGATAGCTCTTGCCGATGCCACTGGCGATCAGGCCCCCGGCGGGTGTGACGTCGGGTGTGATGGGGGCGGCCGGCGCGGCGGTTGCGGGCAGGGGGGCGTCGGACGTGTTCATTTCGTGGTTCCCTTGTTGCCGGTTCCGGCCTGATTGGGCACGACAAGCCCGCTGACGCGCGATCCCGGCGTATCCGTCAGGGTGGCGATGCCCGTGCGCATGTTCACGATCGCGGACGCGCCGCTGATCTCGTTCAGCCCGCGTGAGATATGGACATTCCCCACGATCCGCGCGATCCCGCTGTCGGGAACATATACGCCACGATCGCCGGTCACCGCCTCGCTTTGTGTGCGGATCAGGATATGGCCAAAGGCATCGACGCGTTCAATCGCGCCCGCGCCGCCCGGATCACGCCCTGCGCCATGGGGCGTGCGTTCGGCCTTGGGCCGGTCATATCCCACCAGGATGTCTGCACGCATCTGCCGGCCGTCATTGGTGGTCAGCGTGGCGTTGCCACGGCTGACGGACATGTGTTCGCGCGAATGGTATTCCACCGTGTCACGCGCCGTCAGGATGTCCTGCGGGGTGGTCATCTTCATGTTCGTGCCGGTCATCACCAGCACGGCCTGGTCCATGTCGTACACCGCCCGGTCGCCCCATGCCTGGTCGGTATTGGTGAAGATGTGCACATGTCCCACCGCTTCGAGGCGATAGACCTCGCTGCCGCCATTGCCGGGCGTGCCATCGCCGCCGGGGGCGGGGGTGTTGTTATGGCCCATGGACTGCGACGCGGGCCGGTCGGGCGGTGGCAGATCCTCCGGCAGGGTGTCGGAATGGGTCACAAGGCTGGTATCGACGTCCGGGTCGGCGCCTGCAGTCTGCTGCGCAGCAGGGGCCGTCGCCGTGGGCGGGGTGGTCGCCACAGGCATGTTGCCCGGTGACGCGGCGGCAGGCCCGGCAGGGGAGTTTGCGGGAGGTGTCGCGGGGACTGCCGCCTGCTTCTGCGCCGGTGGGGTCGCGGCGGGGGACGGCTTCGTGGCCGGATGTTTCCTGTCCCCCGGGCGCGCCGTCTGGATCGACGCATCGGGCGGGGGCGCGTCGGGGTCCTGCATCGG
>NZ_JABJWD010000082.1:0-9879 GCF_013155425.1 Gluconacetobacter entanii
GCTGTGATCGATGCGTTCGTGATGAAATTCCGAGACATCCAGTTTGTCGTAAGCGTGCCAGGAATCGCTGTAGACGATTGAATCCGGCTGTATTTTCTTTCGAATGCAGGACATCAGTGTCTGATGTCCTGCATTGGGGATCATGAGGGCATGGACGCGGCCATGCCGTTTCAGCAGGCCAAAGACAGCCACTTTTCCGGCAGCACCCCGGCCCAGTTTTCCTTTGCGATGTCCACCGGAATAGCTCTCATCGACTTCAATTTCACCTGAGACCGGTGCCTCATGAGCAATCTGTTCCGCGATGATCTCTCGTAATTTCCGGTAATACAGGGTCGCTGTATTGCGATTGACGCCGACAAGTTCGGCAGCGCTCCGGGCGGGCGTTCCCGCCACGAAGTGCTCCAGAAGGCGCTTTTGGATGCTGACAGGCAGCCGGCTGCGACGACGTGCTTTCATACAACATATCAAGCCTCTGTTGGCTTACCTATGCCAGCCCCAAACTTTTATCAGTTCCCACCCGGCATGTTCCCCTGCGGGCACCATGCCAGTGCGTTAGTTGATTGTTTTTCCCGTCCTCTTCATAGTTTCCACAAGATGGAAGGGAAAAAGCCGCCATGACGCCCACGACGATGCGCCTGCTGGACGAAGTCGGGACCGATTTCGAAGCCTTCGACAATGCGGAAGCCGCAGTCGCACGGATTACCGAACTGTATGACACGGCAGCACGCCTGCTGCGCGACGCCTTTGCCACGCGCGACACCAGCGGACTGGCACGCGGGGTATATCCCTACCTCGCCTTTGCGCAGGAAGGCGGCTTGGCGCGCGACGTGCCACGGCCGCCATTCGACATCGTGCTTGAACCGGGGTTCTACGGCACGACACTGACGCACCCGGAACTGTATCATGCCTACTGGCGCGAACAGATCGGCATCCTGCTGCGCCATTACGGACAGCCGGTGCTGGTCGGGCGTTCACGCAGGCCCATTCCCCTGTCCTATGTGATGGAAGACGCCGTAACCTCGCTCAGCGAAGGGGACATGGCATGGCTGCAGCAGCATTTCGCGCTGCCCGATTTGTGGATGACCGACGATTCGATCGCCAACTGCGAACAGATCCCACGTCCGGGCACACCGCGTCCGCTGGCGCTGTTCACCGCCGAACGCACCGATTACTCCCTTGCCCGGCTGCATCATTACACCGGCACTGCGCCGCGACATTTCCAGCGCTTCATCCTGCTGACCAATTACCAGCGCTACGTCGATGCCTTTCGCGAATATGGCCACCGCCAGGTCGATTCCGGCGGGGAATATGACGCCTTCGTCGAACCCGGCGGCATCATCCACCATCGGGGCGACACGCCCGATACCCCCGGCAGCGCGGGCAGCCTGCCGCAGATGCCGGCCTATCACCTGTGCCGTCCCGATGGCGATGGCATCACGCTGGTCAATATCGGGGTCGGCCCGGCCAACGCGAAGACGATCACGGACCATCTGGCCGTGCTGCGCCCGCATTGCTGGCTGATGGTCGGGCACTGCGCGGGACTGCGCCGGACGCAGCGGCTGGGCGATTACGTGCTGGCCCATGGCTACCTGCGTGACGACAACGTACTGGACGAGGACCTGCCGCCATGGGTGCCCGTTCCCCCCATCGCGGAAGTGCAGATGGCGTTGCAGGATGTGGCCGAACGGGTGACGGGCCTGCATGACGCGGAACTCAAGACCCGGCTGCGCACCGGCACGGTCATGACCACGGACAACCGCAACTGGGAACTCCGGCTGGAGGCGCTGTTCACGCGCATCAACATGACGCGCGCCATCGCGGTGGACATGGAATCGGCCACCATCGCGGCCAACGGGTTCCGGTTCCGCGTCCCCTACGGCACGCTTCTGTGCGTCTCGGACAAGCCCCTGCATGGGGAGGTAAAGCTGCGCGGCATGGCCAACGCCTTCTATCGCGAACGCGTGCGCCAGCACCTGATCGTGGGGATCGAGACCATGCGGCAGTTGCGCGCGCAGGGCGTGGACCGCCTGCATTCGCGCAAGCTGCGTGGCTTTGACGAACCGGCCTTCCGTTGATGGCAGCCGCCCGCGTGCCGTCAGACGCCATCCGATCAGGAGATAAAAGTTTCTGGTGAAGCTTTTTCCCAAAAAGCTTCAAGGAACGCCGCCTTTTTGAAAAAAGCCGGCACCCAAAAACTTTTATTTATTTTCAGATCCTTGCTGGAATGTCTTTTCAGAAATCCGGCAGGGTCTGCGCCAGGTGACCGCCCAACCGCACCGGGGCCATCCGCCGGGCAAGGCCGGTGACGTCATCGGTTTCGACCATCATGCCCGCGATGCTGGCCTCCCCCTCCGCCGGTTGAAGGCGATCGCCGGGCATCTTGCGCACGAAACGCGCGATGGCGGCATCCTTGCCCATGCCGATGACGCTGTCATAATCGCCACACATGCCCGCATCGGTCTGGAACGCCGTCCCCTTGGGGAAGATGCGATGGTCGGCGGTGGGCGTGTGGGTATGGGTGCCGATCACCAGCGACACGCGCCCGTCGCACACATGGCCCATGGCCCATTTCTCGCTCGTCGCCTCGGCATGGACATCGACGACGATGGCCTGCACCGTGACGCCAAGACGATGGCGCGAGAGGATGTCCGACACCGCGCGGAACGGATCGTCCATCGCATCCATGAACTGCCGCCCCATGACACTGACGACCAGCGCCCTGTGCCCGTTCACCAGTTCGACGACCACGCTGCCCTGCCCCGGCGTGCCGGGGGGGTAGTTGGCGGGACGGATGATCCGTGGCTCGGCGTCGATATGGCCGATCATGTCGCGCCGGTCCCAGCTATGGTTGCCCAGCGTGATGACATCGGCCCCGGCCTCGAACAGGTCACGCGCGATGGCGGGCGACAGGCCGAACCCGTGGCTGGCATTTTCGCCGTTGACCACCACGAGGTCCAGCGACAGTTGGTTGCGCAATCCCGGCAGGCGGCTGATCACCGCCTCCCGCCCGACGCGGCCGACAATGTCGCCCAGAAACAGTATCCTCAAAAAACCCGACCTTCCTGTTTACGCCCGCACCGGTCCGTCCCCGTGACTGCCGATCCATCCATGGTCCGTGACAATGCCCGACAGCCTTGCATCATGCACGCCCATGGGAATGTGCGCGACCTCCTGCGCGGCAAGACCATAGCCGATCGCAACCGCATGGGGCAGGCGCGCCAGCGTGCGATCGTAATATCCCCCCCCATATCCCAGCCGCCCCCCCTGCCTGTCAAAGGCCAGCAGCGGCACGAACACCATGTCGGGGACATAGGCATGCCCGTCGGGATGCCATGTCGCGAACCGCCCGTTGCACATCGTCACGTCGGGATGCCAGTGATGAAAGGAAAGCGGCTGCCCCCGTGGCGGGGTAAAGGGCAGCAATACGCGATAGCCCTGCCGGTGCAGCGGCCCGAACAGCGGGCGGAGGTCGATTTCACCGGGCAATGGCCAGACCAGTGCGATCGCGCTGCCGGGCGGGGCCATGCCCACCCGCGCCGCGATGCCCGCACGCAGCGCCGCCTCCTGCGCCGGAGTGGGGGGGGCTTCCTCACGCAGGGCGCGGCAGCGCCGCCGCAGTTCGGCCTTGGCCGCCGCCAGCGCGGGGGAATCGGTATCAACAGGATTCGTCATGAGAATTACGGAGCCACCATGACCGTTGGTCTTATCAGCCCTCCCGGACCTGCAGGTGCAGGTGGGCGCCAGGTAACGTGACCACGATCACGACAGTGCCAGCTCCCTTAGGAAGTGCTTATCGGCCCAGGGGTTGAATTTTGCCTGACGCGTCCGGCAGCCCCGCACCTGCTATCTAGTCATGTTCGAGGGCGGCTGCAATGTTTTCCGCACGCTCGACAAGATGTTCAAGCTGGTCGCGGCGGCGTTCGTTCTCGATCTTGGCCTGCCGCCCCTGCGCCAACTGGTGGGCGGTGTCGGCGGACATCTTTTCCGCCGTCAGGTCATGGATCTCGTCCGCCATCAGCAGGGCTGCGAGTGCAAGCAGCCGTCCTTCGCCACTATGGCCGCCAATCGCGCGGATGCGGTCGATTCGCCGCTCCACTTCCTGCGCCATGGCCTGAAGGTGCTGCTCCTGCCCTTCCTCGCACCCGACGCTATAGGAATAGCCGTTGATGCGTACTGTGACCTGTCCCATTGTCATTCGCCCTTTTCGCCCTTCATCTCCGCGATCACGACAGTCGGCTCCACTTCGGCAAGAGCGTCGCGCACGCGCGCGATCAGCGCGTCGATATTCGCGGCAAGTGCCTGGAGGTCGATTCCCGGATCGGCGGCCTGCGCCGTCGGCGATGCCGTGGTGGGCGATGGCATGGCGTCAGGGGACGGCCATGTCCCCTGTTCGCGGCATTCGATGGCAAAGGCGATACGCGTCAGCGCCTGTTCCAGCCGGTCCGCGGGGTCGCGCGTGCTGTCCTGCGTGGATACGGATGCTTCCTGCCCCGCCTGCATTGTGTCAGTATTGGACACGTTCATCCTTCATAATTTCCTGCCCTGGTCCCTTGCAACAGATCGCCCGGTGACGTCTGAACGTCAAGCATGATCGATAATCATGACAATTTTGCGCACCTTCTCCATTTCATCGTCATTTCAACGCATGACGAGGTCACATTGCTGCGCGCCATCATGGACGGGGACGGGGGCATGCCGCCCTGCGCACTGATATCGCCGCCGGATGCGGGATGTTCCATGGGGGTGGCATGGTGGCGTGCCCTGACGGCGGAGACGCCCGCGCCCGCGTTCCTTGACTGCGGCATCGCGGCGGGACGCGCGGCGGAGGGTCTGCGCGCCGGTCTGGCGGGGGTGATCGTCGATCCGGCCTGCACGCAGCACGCAGCCCTTGCCGGACTGGCGCGGGTGACGGGGGGGCGGTGCCTGCGCGCGCGGCCGGATGCCCACGCCATCGGCGGCCCGGACGCGGCGGCGCGCCTGCGTGCCTACCTGCGCCACACCCCGTCCGGCGGGCACATCCCGCATGGCACATGAAGCCACCGTGCAAAGGGGACTGTTCCCCATGGCGCATGTGCGCCATATGATCGCACCACCATGACCGATTGCCAGCTTTACCTCGTGACGCCCGAGTCGCTTGACCCTCCGAAGTTCGCCCCCCTGCTGGCCCGTGCGCTGGACGCCGGCCCGGTGGCGGCGGTGCAGCTACGGCTGAAGGACGTGCCCGACGACACGATCCGCCGGGCAATCGACGTGCTGCGCCCGGTGGCGCATGAACGTGACGTGGCCTTCATCCTCAATGACCGTCCCGACCTTGCCCGCGCCACTGGCTGCGACGGCGCGCATGTCGGCATGGAGGACATGTCGGTGGAGGAGGCACGCCGCATCCTCGGCGATGACCTGCAGTTGGGCGTCTCATGCTATGACAGCCGTGACATGGCGATGCGCGCGGGCGAAGGCGGGGCCGATTACATCGCGTTCGGTGCGTTCTTCCCCTCACCGTCGAAGGACACCAGCGTGCGCGCGGGCACCGACCTGCTGACATGGTGGAGTTCCATGATGGAACTGCCGGTTGTCGCGATCGGCGGCATCACGCCCGAAAACTGCGCCCCACTGGTGCGGGCGGGGGCGGATTTCCTGGCGGTCATCAGCGCGGTCTGGTCCCATCCCGACGGACCGGGCGCAGGCGTGCGGGCGATGAACGCCGCGATGGATGCGGCAGGTGAGTGAACGGGATTCCTGAAGTTTTCAGGTGCCGGCTTTTTTCAAGAGGGCGACGTTCCTGAAGCTTTTTGAAAAAAGCTTCACCAAAAACTTCCGTTCACCTGCTGCCCATTCCCTGGGCAGGCGCTGAGGGTGGTCCCTATCCGGGCAACCATAGCACGTCTTCAATCCTGCGCGTCCCCGCCGCCAGCATCACAAGCCGGTCCAGCCCCAGCGCGATCCCGGCGCAGGGTGGCATGTTCCCCACCGCATCAAGGAACGCGCGGTCCATCGGCCATGTCGCCTGCGGGTCATCGCCATACAGTTCGGCCCGCCGGGCACGGTCGGCACGAAAACGCGCCTCCTGCTCCACCGGGTCGGTCAGTTCCTCGAACGCGTTGGCCAGTTCGATCCCGTCGGCATAAAGCTCGAACCGCAGCGCCACGCGCGGGTCCGCCGGATCCCGCCGCGCAAGGGCCGCCTGACTGGCGGGCCAGTGGGTCAGGAAGGTCGGGCGCGCGCGGCCGATCTGCGGCTCGACCCGCTCCATCAACAGGCGGAAGAACAGGTCCTCCCAGCTTTCACCCGCGCGCAGGGTGCATCCGGCGGCATGCGCAAGGGCCGCCGCGTCATCGCCCGTCGCCAGCAGGTCAAGCCCGGCATACCGCGCGAATGCCTCCGCCATCGTCAGGCGCTCGAACGCAGGCGTGATCGCGACCGGCGTGGCCGCACCCGGCAGCACCGGCGGCAGGGTGGCGCGCAGCAGGGCCTCCGTCTCGTCCATCAGGTCCGACAGGCTGGCATGCGGGCGGTACCATTCCAGCATGGTGAACTCATGCGCATGCAGGCGGCTGCCTTCCGCATTGCGCCAGACCCGGGCCATCTGGAACACCGGCAGGTGCGTCGCGGCAACGATGCGCTTCATCGCGAATTCGGGACTGGTGTGCAAAAACAGCGGCAGCACTGACCCGTCGGGGCGGTGCCGCTCGGTGCGGAACACCTTGAGGTGCACTTCCTCCCCCGGTGTGGGCACGGCATAGGGGGTTTCGACCTCCAGATAACCACGTCCCTCGAAAAACGCGCGCACGCCACGCACCACCAGTCCACGACGACGCAGCAGGGCAAGGCGTTCGGCAATGCGGTCGGGATCGCCAGATTCGGGCATGGGTGCACAAAACTCCGGTTGCAGGAAAAAGCGGCGCGCAGTACAGCGCGGCAGTCCCCCCGCCGGTCAACCCCTTTGCGAACCCGGATATCGTAAAGAAGTTTTTGGTGAAGCTTTTTCCAAAAAAGCTTCAGAAGAACGCCGCCTTTTTGGAAAAAGCCGGCACCCAAAAACTTTTATGATATTTATCAATGTATTATGAGGCACCACCATGCCAGACACCCGACGCCCCACGCCTACGCGCACGTTACGCACCGTCCGCGACCTGGTGGAGGCAGGGCTGGTGTCACAGGCCGCGCAACCCGCGCTGGAGGAGGTGGCGCACGAATACGCCACCGCCATTCCCCCCGCCTTTGCCGAACTGATCGAACATGCCGACGACCCGATCGGGTTGCAGGTCATCCCCGACCCGGCGGAACTGCGCATCACGGCGGAGGAACGCTCCGACCCGATCGGCGACGACGCGCTCTCCCCCGTGCCGGGCATCGTCCACCGCTATGCCGACCGCGCGCTGCTCAAGCCGCTGCTGGTCTGCCCGCTTTACTGCCGGTTCTGCTTCCGGCGCGAACATGTCGGCCCCGATGGCGGCGTACTGGACGAGGCCGCGCTGGAACGTGCGCTCGACTGGCTGCGGGCGCATCCGGCGATCGGGGAAGTGATCCTGTCGGGGGGCGACCCGATGATGCTCTCGCCCCGGCGGATGGGCCACATCATCCGCGCGCTGGAGGCGATGCCCCACGTCCACACCATCCGCATCCACACCCGCGTACCCGTGGCCGACCCGGAGCGCGTGACGGAGGACATGGTCGCGGCGCTGGACACCACATGCAGCCTGTGGGTGGTCGTGCATGCCAACCATGCCCGCGAACTGACACCCGCCGCGCGCGCTTCCATCCGCCGCATGCAGGCCCGCGCCATCCCCGTCATCGCGCAGTCCGTGCTGCTGCGCGGGGTCAATGACACGCCTGACGCGCTTGAGGCCCTGCTGCGCGCACTCGTCGCCGCGCGGGTCAAGCCGTATTACCTGCACCAGCTTGACCCCGCCCCCGGCACGTCACGCTTTCGCGTGCCCATTGCCGAGGGACAGCGCCTGCTGGCCGCCCTGCGCGGGCGGGTGACGGGTCTGGCGTGGCCGACCTATGTGCTCGACATCCCCGGCGGATACGGCAAGGTGCCGATCGGTCCGGGCTACCTTGACGCGGCCGGCGGGGCCATCACGCAGGTCCGCGATCCGCAGGGCAGGCCGCACCGCGTGGAAGAAGGTGAGCGCGCAAACCTTGCCCTTCCGCGCCGGGGAAGGTAGAAGCCCATCCTTGCAAGACATTCCCACAAGTTCAGACAGAGACCCCAATGAAACAGCAGGCGAACCTGATCCGTGCCGGACAGGTCATCGAGCATGACGGCCGTCGCTGGACGGTCCTGAAGCAGCAGATCATCACTCCGGGCAAGGGCGGCGCCTTCATCCAGGTGGAGATGCGCGACCTCAAGACCGGCAACAAGACGAACGAACGCTGGCGCACGGCGGATACCGTCGAACGCCTGATGACCGAGGAAAAGGAATACACCTATTCCTACATGGACGGCGACAACATCGTCCTGATGGACCCCGAGACGTTCGAACAGCTGCTGCTTCCGCTCGACCTGCTTGGCGACCAGGCGCCGTTCCTGCAGGACAACATGACGCTGGTCCTCAACCTCGTCGAAGGTGACCCGGTGGGCGTGGTACTGCCCAGCCAGGTGACGCTCGAGGTGGTCGAGGCCGATCCCGTCGTCAAGGGCCAGACGGCCAGTTCGTCTTACAAGCCCGCGCGCCTGTCCAACGGCGTGAAGACCATGGTCCCCCCCTTCATCGAAGCGGGCGAGAGCATCGTGGTCCGCACCGAGGACAGCAGCTACGTCGAGCGGGCGAAGTCCTGACCTTCGACATGTCGCGACGCCCATGCGGGCGTTCGCGGCGGCCGTGCCCTTTTCCATCCCCTTCCCATTTCCGATTCACCGCCGAACCAGACAGGACCGATCACCGTGGCAATGCGACTTTCCCCTCATATGACGGTGATGCAGAATGCGGCGCAGAAAGCGGCGCGACGGCTGCTGCGTGACTTCAATGAGGTCGAACAGCTTCAGGTCAGCATCAAGGGACCGGGCGATTTCGTGTCGCAGGCGGACCTGCGCGCCGAAGCTACCCTGCGTGAGGAACTTGGCCGCGCGCGTCCCGGCTATGCCTTCCTGATGGAGGAAAGCGGCGCCGCGGGTGGTGATGGCTGGACATGGCGCTGGATTGTCGATCCGCTGGATGGCACGACCAACTTCCTGCACGGCATCCCGCACTGGGCCATTTCCATCGGCCTGCAGCGCCGCCTGCCCGACGGGACGATCGAAATGGTCGCGGGCCTTGTCTACAACCCCGCCGCGAACGAGATGTTCTGGGCGGAAAAGGGCATTGGCGCGTTCCTCAACGAACGCCGCCTGCGTGTTTCCGCTCGGCGCAACATGGACGAATCCCTGTTCGCGACGGGCATCCCGTTTGCCAAGGTCCCGGCCAAGAACCGCCTGTCCTTCGCCCGCACGCTGGGCGCGCTGATGCCGCAGGTCGCGGGCGTGCGGCGCTTCGGTGCGGCAGCACTCGACCTCGCATGGGTGGCGGCGGGCCGGTACGAGGGATACTGGGAACTGGGCATCCGCCCGTGGGACTGCGCCGCCGGCGTGCTGCTGGTGCGTGAGGCCGGGGGCTACGCCACCGATCCCAACGGCGTGGACCTCAACGACTTCCCCGATTCGGTGGATGCGGTCGCGGGCAACACGCACATGCATTCCGTCCTGCGCGAACTCGTCGCGAACAGCCTCGTCGCGCGGTCCTGATCCTTTCGGGCATCACGGGGCGGTGGGCGCATGGGGCGTGCGACAGACGCACGCGGATGTTGAGTGCGCCCTGCCCCTCGTCTAGCGTGTCGGTCACCATGTCACATGAACCGACCCCCATGCCCCCGTTCACGCTACGCGGGGCATCCCTCCCC
>NZ_JABJWD010000011.1:0-197508 GCF_013155425.1 Gluconacetobacter entanii
CAAACGGCTTTTTGAAGCGGTTTCTGACGATGCCGACATGGAATATGCGATGATCGACGGCACGGTGGTCCGGGTTCACCGCCATGGCCAAGGCGCAAAAGGGGGACCCGAAACCAGGCGATAGGGCGCAGTGTGACGGGCTGGTCCACCAAGATCGTCGCCATGACTGACGCCCTGGGCAATCTGGTCCGCTTTACGCTTATCCCCGGCCAGCATTACGACACAGTCGGGGTGGCGCCGCTTCTCGAACCCGCGGATTTCAAGGGTATTCTTGCCGACAAGGCATTCGATGTGCACTGGATCGTGGACACCATACGCGCGCAAGGGGCCCGCGTGGTCATTCCCCAGCGTCGGAACCGCCTCGACAGGCGACCCTTCGATGGAGCCCTGTTCAAGGCGCGCCATCTCATCGAGAACTTCTTCTGCAAGCTCAAGGAGTTCAAGCGTATCGCCATGCGGAGCGACAAGACCGACAGATCATTCGCAGCGATGATTTATCTCACCGCCGCAATCATCAATTCGCGTTAATTCCCAACAGACCCCAAAAACTCTAAAAAACAATCGGTTTGCAAAGGGCAATGCCCTTTGCCGGGTTTCAGGGCAACGCCCTGATCCCCTTACCGTGCCGCAATCCGCAGGCGTCCGGCCACGCGGTCATATCCCATCAGCGGCAGCAGGTCGCGCATCTCCGGCCCCTTTTCCTCCCCCGTCAGGGAAAGGCGCAGCGGATGGAACAGGGCCTTGCCCGTGCGTCCCGTTGCTTCCTTCAGGGCGGTGGTCCACGTCTTCCATGTCTCTGGCCCCCACGGTTCCGCAGGCAGCAGGTCCACGGCCTTGAGCAGGTAGTCACGCTCCTGCGCCTCCATGACGGGCGGCACGATGGAGCCGGCCACCACGTCCCACCAGTGGCGCAGTTCACCGATCATGTCCACGTTGCCCCGCACCGCCAGCCAGAAGGCCTCCGTCGCGCCCTCGGGCAGGCGCGGGCGCACCTCCTCGAACGACATGGTGTGCATGATGCGGCGGTTCAGCCCCAGCAACTGCCGCATGTCGAACCGCGCGGCGGAACGTGAAACGCGCGACAGGTCGTAACTTGCCGCCTGTTCGGCAAAGGACATCGGCTCCGGGTCATCCGCGCTGCCCAGGCGGGCAAGGTAGGAGACGATGGCCGAGGGCTCGATCCCGTCCTGCCGGAGCGAGCGCAGCGACAGGCCATCGAACCGCTTCGACAGCTTCCCGCCCCCTTCATCCAGCAGCAGCGGCAGGTGTGCGAAGCGGAAATGGTCCGCCGCAACACCCAGCGCCACGGCAATGTCGATCTGCACGCCGGTATTGGTGACGTGGTCCTCGCCGCGCACCACATGGGTGATGCCGGTTTCGATGTCATCGACGACGGAGGCCAGCGTATACAGCACCGTCCCGTCCGCGCGCACCAGCACGGGGTCGGAAATCGACGGCAGTTTCACCCGGCTTTCGCCCATCACCATGTCGTCCCAGCGCACCATGCGGTCCGACAGGCGGAAACGCCAGTATGGCACCTTGCCATTGGCTTCGGCCTGCGCGCGCTGCTGCGGCGTCAGCTTCAGCATCGCACGGTCATAGATCGGCGGCTTGCGCGCGCGAATCCGCGCCTCACGCTTGGAGGCAAGTTCCTGCTCGCTTTCGAAACAGGGATACAGCCGCCCCGTGGCCTTGAGATGTTCGATCGCCAGCGCGTAGCGGTCCAGACGGTCCGACTGCCGCACGAATTCATCCCATTCGATACCCAGCCACTGCAGGTCCGCCTGCAGGGCCGTGACATATTCCTCCCTGGAACGTGCCACGTCGGTATCATCGATACGCAGAAGGAACTGCCCACCATAATGGCGGGCATACAGGGCGTTGGCGATGGCCTGCCGGGCGTTGCCAACATGGATCAGTCCGGTCGGACTGGGC
Organism: Gluconacetobacter entanii; assembly: GCF_013155425.1. Taxonomy (NCBI): domain Bacteria; kingdom Pseudomonadati; phylum Pseudomonadota; class Alphaproteobacteria; order Acetobacterales; family Acetobacteraceae; genus Gluconacetobacter; species Gluconacetobacter entanii. The sequence continues at coordinate 1,936 of NZ_JABJWD010000011.1, forward strand.
GCAAAACGGAGTTTCATGCGCCCTTTATGCGGGGATCGCGTGGGAAAAACCAGTCACCAGATGCACCATCGCATCCATGGCGGCGGGCCTAGTCCTCCTCATCCTCATCCTCTGCCCGGCGGGGGTCGAGCGCACGCCAGTCGCGTTCCATCTCCGACGCGCGGTGGGCGGCGAAATCGTCGAGTTCATTGGCCGAACGCCAGCCGTCATCGCCCGCTTCCAGCACTTCCGCATCCTCGCCATAGGCGAACCACGCCTGCAGCACTTCCCTGGGCGACAGGCCCGCGCTGCGGCAGCGTTCGATGCTGTCGCGAACATAGGCACGGGCAAAGGCATTGGCGTGGATCAGGTCGGGGAAACCGCCGATTTCCTCCACAATATTGTCTTCGGCGCCACCGGACAGGTCGATGATACGCACACGCCAGCCCCCTTCGGGAGCAAATAGAGTTTCCGACACGATCGGCCCTTTCGTTGGTGTGAACGGCAATGCCGGGACGCAATGGTCCCGGCCCCACCGGTCAGGAGTGGCGCACCGTATCGCGCCCGCGCGCATGGCGCAGCAGGAATTCCCGCCCGACCTTCACCCGCGGTTCCCCGTCATAGGCGACGATGTCCGCCGTGGCATAGGTTTCGGACCAGCGGTCGGGAATGAACGACCCCGTGCCGATCACATCCACCGGCGCGTGCGCGTCCGCCATGCTGAGGCATTTTTCCACGCTGAAGCCCGAGGACGCGACGATGCGCACATGCGGGAATCCGGCGGCGTCCAGCACCTCGCGCATGCGCCAGATCGCGGCGGCCGACACCCCCGTCCCCACAAGGTAGCGCAGTTCCTTGTCCGAGCGGTAGCGCCGGATCGTGCCCGGCGTGTTGCGTTCCAGCGCCGCATACGACCCCTGCGGGTCCAGCCCCTCCAGGAAACGGCCGCCATGGGTGTCGAGCCGCACGCTCAGTCGTCCCGCCGCCGCAAGGTCGGGGAAACGGCGACATACCTCCAGCGCGTCCGTCAGTTCGCGGCCGAAGTAATCCACCAGCACCACAAGGTCCGAATCGGGATAGACGGTGTGGAACATCTCCGCCGCGCGCAGGGTGGACCCGGCATAGCCGATCAGCGCATGCGGCATGGTGCCAAGGCCGAAGGCCGTGTCGAAGAAGGGCGCGGTGGCGTCATTCGCCCCCCCGATGAAGCCCATTGCGCCTTCGGCCTGCGCTGCGCGGCTTCCGACCGACGCGCCATAGGCCATCTGGACCTGCATTTCATATCCGGCACAGTGCCGCGCCTCCATCGCCATGAAGCGCACGTTCGGCAGGGCCAGCGCCATCTGGTACGCATTGTGCGCGGCGACGCAGACCGGCCCCAACTGCTGCAGCAGCAGGGTTTCAAGGTCCGCAAGATGGGCGAACGATCCCGTGACATAGGCCAGCGGTTCGCCCGCCCCCACCCATGCCCCTTCGGGGAACATCACGTCGCATGTCACGCTGATCCCGCGCGCCTGCGCCACCCGCGCCAGCCAGTCAACCATCAGGCGCGGGGCGGAGACGACCGGCCGGCGCAGGAACAGCGCGTACGTCACCGTGCAGTCCCCGAAATGGGTGACGATTTCACAGGTGCGGTTGAAATAGGCATCGGTGCGCGCCGCAATGGCCGCATCGTCGGGCACCCCGTAAAGGGGGGAGGAACATGCCCCGCCCGTCAGGCCGCCTTCCTCCGTGTGGCCCTGCCCCGGTGAAGACGCGTCATGGTCGGGTCTGGACATGTTTCCTCCGTCACTACCGCCCGTCTGGCGACAGGCCTACTTTCCCCCGGCGGGCGTGTGGTGCTTGCGGGTCTTGAGTTCCTCCGCCAGGCGGAACGCCATTTCCAGCGACTGTTCCGCATTCAGGCGCGGGTCGCAGAAGGTCTCGTACCGCTCGCCCAGGTCATCTTCGGTCAGGCACTGCGCGCCGCCGATGCATTCCGTCACGTTCTGGCCGGTCATTTCGAAATGGACGCCGCCGGGGAACCCGCCCTCGGCCTCGAACACATCGAAAAAGCCCTTCACTTCCGCAAGGATCGCGTCGAACGAGCGGGTCTTTACCCCATTCGTGGTCGAACTGGTATTGCCGTGCATGGGATCGCACAGCCATGTGACCGTCCGGCCCGTGCCCTGCACCTTGCGCAAAAGCTGCGGCAGGTGGTCGCGCACCTTCGTCGCCCCCATGCGCGAGATGAGCGAGATGCGCCCCGCCTCGTCCGTGGGGTTGAGGATGTCGAGAAGCCGTTCAAGGTCCTCGATGGTCGTAGTGGGGCCGACCTTGATGCCGATCGGGTTGCGCACGCCACGCAGGAACTCCACATGCGCACCGTCAGGCTGGCGCGTGCGGTCGCCGATCCACACGAAATGCGCGGAACAGTCATACCATTCCCCCGACGTCGAATCGATGCGCGTCATCGCCTGCTCGTACCCCAGCAGCAGCGCCTCGTGCGAGGTGTAGAACTCCGTCTCGTCCAGTTGCGGCGTGGAGGCGGTCGTCAGGCCACACGCCGCCATGAAATCCAGCGTCTCGCCAATGCGCTCGGCCAGCAGGCCATAGCGCTGCGCCATGGCAGAGCGTTCGACGAAGCCGAGGTTCCAGCGATGCACCTCATGCAGGTTGGCATAACCGCCACTGGCGAACGCGCGCAGCAGGTTCATCGTGCCGGCCGACTGGAAATAACCGGTTTCCATGCGCAGCGGATCGGGAATGCGCGATTCGGCGGTGAACGCCGCGCCGTTGATGTTGTCCCCGCGATAGGACGGCAGCGTCACGCCATCGCGCGTTTCCGTGTCGGACGAACGCGGCTTGGCATACTGTCCGGCCATGCGGCCCAGCTTGATGACCGGCACCTTGGCGCCGAACGTCAGCACGACGGCCATCTGCAGCAGCACGCGGAAGGTATCGCGCACGATGTCGGCGGTGAATTCGCTGAAGCTTTCGGCGCACGCGCCGCCCTGCAGCACGAACGCCTCGCCCCGCGCGGCCTGCGCCAGGTGGGATTTCAGGCGCCGTGCCTCCCCCGCGAAGACCAGTGGCGGATAGCGGCGCAGCCGTTCCTCCACCGCCTCCACCGCTGCGGGATCGGGATAGGTCGGCACCTGCCTGATGGGAAACGACCGCCAGCTTCCGGGCGTCCAGTTCTGCCGCGCGGAGCTGTTTTTCATGTGCGTCGCACTCATGGGTCGTGTCCTGTGTCCTCTGGTCAAAACGATATTCACCCCCGGGCGCGGACCTGCCATCCGCCTTCCTGCCCACGAGGGGGTTGCCTTTATGTCGAAAAAACCCCCGCTGGCAAAGCATCTTGTTATGCCGGGGGCACATTTGCTGTTATTATATGTCCCGCATGGCGTTGCCGGATCGCCACAGCAGGCGGCCCAATGCAGCATTGGCGGTCGCATTGTCGCCCGGTTCGTTCCATATGACACATCAACATGGATGGCCTGCTGCCATGCGCCTTACACTGCGTGGCGGGAATTGGCATTGTAAAGGGCCGTAAGCGGAAGGAAACCGAACCATGCTCATGTCGCGTGGAAAACTCATGACAGCACTCGCCGCGGGGCTGTGCCTGTTCAGCGTCAGCGCCAACGCCGCGCCCCCGGGTTCATCGGACCAGGATTCGGGTTCGGACAACAGCGAGGACCGCATGACCGTTCATGGTCAGCGCAACCGCCTGCCCCCCGGTTACCAGGATGCGCCGTCAATGGAACTGAACCATGGTCCCGACCCCGACCATGCCGAACATGTCCACCGCGATTCCGTGACCGGCACCGACCTGTCGCGCTTCGGCTCCTCCTATCAGGCGAGCGGAATCAATGGCGACGGGCAGCTTGGCGATTCCACCGGCAATGGCTGGGTCGCGCCGCGCTGATTTTTTCTTCCCTGTCCGTCAGGCCATCGGGGCCGGACGGACTTGGGGAACCTGAAAAAAGACTGCCTGTGCAGCATCGGGCAAATCGTTTCAGAAGTTTTTGGTGAAGCTTTTTCCAAAAAGCTTCGAAAGACGCCGCCTTTTTCGATCAAAAGGGGGCACCCGGAAACTTTTATTCCTTTTTCTTATTCTGCCGGGGTCTGCGGCGTCTCGCGCGTGCGGGTACGCATGGTCACGAATTCCTCGGCCGAGGTCGGGTGGATGCCGATCGTGCGGTCCCAGTCCTGCTTCGTCAGGCCGGCCGTCACCGCGATCGCCAGTCCCTGCATGATTTCCGGCGCGTCATCGCCCAGCATATGCGCGCCCAGCACCTTCTGGCTGGCCTGATCCACCACCAGCTTCATCACCGTGCGCTGCGGACTGCCGCCAAGCGTGTTGCGCATGGGGCGGAAGCGGCTGAGATAGATATCCACCGCGCCCTGATGCGCCGCTTCCTCCTCCGTCAGGCCAACGCTGGAGACGGGGGGTGAGAAAAACACCGCCTTGGGTGTCGTGGCGAACGACCATTCGCGCACATGATCCGCAAACAGGTACTCGGCCAGAATATGCCCTTCGGCAATGGCGACCGGCGTCAGGTTGAGCCGGTTGGTCACATCCCCGATGGCATAGATCCCCTCCACCGAGGTCTGGCTGTGGCGATCCACCACGATTCGCCCGCCAGAAACCGTCTTCACGCCCACATCCTCAAGCCCGAGCTGCGCGATTTTCGGCCGTCGCCCGGTGGCAAAGAAGACGCAGTCCGTCTCGATCGCCGCCCCATGGTTGAGGGTCACGACAAAGCTGCCATCGCTCCTGCGTTCGATCGCAGTGGGCGTCGTGCCACGGTACTGGCGGATGCCGCGCAGGTCAATCGCCTCATGCAGGGCGGTGCGCAGGTCCGCATCAAATCCACGCAATGGCTGGTGCGGGCGATAGACAAGGTCAACCGTGGAGCCAAGCCCTGCGAAGATCCCCGCGAATTCCACCCCGATATACCCGCCGCCAACGATGCAGACCCGTTCGGGCCGCTGCGGCAGGTGGAACGCCTGATCGGACGTGATGGCATGTTCGATGCCCGGGATATCGGGCACGAAGGGCGTCGATCCGACAGCGATCACGATCCGCCGGGCCGTGACGCGGCGGGGTGCGGCATCGGGGTCCAGCGCCGACGGCCCGATGGACAGGGTGTGCGCGTCCTCCAGCCGGGCATGGCCGGTAAACAGCCGCACCCCGGCCTTTTCCAGCATGGAGATATAGATGCCGTTGAGGCGCGAAATCTCACGGTCCTTGGCGGCGATCAGCGCGGCCCAGTCATGGTGCCCGCGCTGCGTGTCCCAGCCAAAGCCGTGGCTGTCATCCACATCCGCGCCATACTCGCTGGCCTGCACCATCAGCTTTTTGGGAACGCAGCCAAGGTTGACGCAGGTGCCCCCCCAATGGCTGCTTTCGGCCACGCCGACACGCGCGCCATGCGACGCCGCGACACGCGCGCACCGCACCCCGCCGGAGCCTGCGCCAATCACAAACAGATCAAAATCATATGCCATGGGAAGTGCTGCACCCTGCTGGAAAAAGGCCGCGCAAGAAAGATAAAAAGTTTTGGTGAAGCTTTTTCCAAAAAGCTTCGGGAAACGTCGCCTGTTTGGAAAAAGGCGACACCCAAAAACTTTTATTCTTATCAAGAGAGTGTTCAAAAACAGTCTCTTATGGCCGGATGCACAATCTCAGCACATCCGACAGGCCGCAACCACCTCCCCCGCGCAACAAGGGAGAAGGTCGCGGCCATCGTTCAGTCAGCGCTCCGCGAACGCCTTTTCAACGACATAGGCACCGGGCTTCGAGTTATTGCCCTCGTCAAAGCCACGCGCCTGGAGCATCTTTTCCGTATCGGCCAGCATTTCCGGCGAACCACAGATCATGACGCGGTCATGCTCGGGGTCGAGTTCGGGGATGTTGAGATCCTTGAAGATCTTGCCCGTCTCGATCAGCTTGGTGATACGGTCGGTCACGGCGAACGGTTCACGCGTGACGGCGGGGTAGTAGAGCAGCTTGCCCGACACATCCTCGCCCAGGAACTCGTGATGCGGCAGTTCGTGGCGGATATGGTTGGAATAGGCCAGCTCGCCAGAGATACGGACCGTGTGGCTCAGGATCACATGGTCATAGCGCTCATAGCATTCCGGGTCCTTGATCAGGCTCATGAACGGGGCGAGGCCCGTGCCCGTGGACAGGAAATACAGGTTGCGGCCCGGACGCAGGTTGTCCAGCAGCAGGGTTCCCACCGGCTTGCGCCCGATCAGGACCTTGTCGCCCACCTTCACATGGCGCAGGCGCGAGGTCAGCGGGCCATCAGGCACGGCGATGGAGAGGAATTCGAGGTTGTCCTCGTAATTCGCGCTGGCGATGCTGTAGGCGCGCAGCAGCGGCTTCCCCTCGACCTCGATGCCGATCATCGTGAACTGCCCGTTTTCGAAACGAAGCGCGGGGTCACGCGTTGTAGTGAAGGAAAACAGGCGATCCGTCCAGTGATGGACCGTCAGCACCGTTTCCGCGTTCAGGTGGCCATATTCCTTGACCGGCGGGGCAAGGTGATAAACCCCCGGCTGCCCCTCCACCGGTGCCAGACCGGACGGGACTGCATCAGCGGCGGGCGTGATCAACGTATCCGACATAAGGTCATTATTCTCCCGACTGACGCGGACGCGCGACAGGTTCCCCTGACATATGCGTCCGGCGACAATTTTTCCAAGGCGGGAATGTTTAGGCATCTGGCGCGTGGTATTCCAGCATAAACCTGCATAAATCGCCCCGCAGGAGGCAGAATTGCGTCTGATGCGACCCAGATGCGCCCCCGGCATGTGGATTTCATCCCGCCATCACACGCCCGGGGGCACGAATTCGCGGCCATGTTGCACGCACGCGACATTGTCGTGCGCGTGCGAATGACGCACATAGTCAGGCATGACATCTGATCTTCCCGCCCGTGCGGCGCCTGCCCTGATCGCCATGGACGCGGCCATCGCGGCCACCGGCCTGAATGTGGAAACCCGCGAACGCCAGAAGCTGGAACGCATCATCGCGCGCCTGCTGCAGCCGGGTGCGGAACATATCGACGCGGCCACGTTCCGCACCGCGCTGTGCACGCTGCGGCGCAAGCCGTGGGGGTCGCGCCTGATGGACATGACCCGCCGGGCGGGGCAGGTCTGGGTCACCCGCGCGGATGCGGAGGCGGCAGCCACGACGCTGGACGATCCCGAACCCGACGATGCCCGCCTGCTGGCGGCGCTTCGCCCGGTCATCCGCGCGCGCCTGCGTGAACAGGGCGACAGCGCGCAGGCGGCGGTGGACAATGTGCGCACCGACCTGTTCGACGGGACGGGCCGCGTGCTGGCGTCCGCCGAACTGCGCACGCTCGCCCTTGCGGCGGCCGATGCATTCGACCTGCCCGATGCCGAGGCCTTCGCCCGGCAGGTGGAGGACGCCGACAGCCGCACCCGCACCCGGCGCGAGGAAATCGAGCAGACCGCCCGCGCCCGCCGCAAGGAAGAGGTGCAGCGCCTGCGGGAGTGGGAGACGAAGCTTGTCCCCTTTGCCGAGGTTCCGGGTCTGCTGCGCTGCTCCCACCGTGAGGCGCTGCGCTGGATCGCGGAAAAGCGCCTGCCGGTCGCGCGCCGCGTGCCGCAGAAGGACGGACAGGAACGCTGGGAATTCGACCCCGCCGAACTGATCGCCCTGCGCCCGCAGGTGCAGGCATGGCGGCAGGAACGCCCCGACCGTGGCACGCCCGCCCCGATCGCCCCCGACATGGGCGACCGGCGCGTGGGCAACGCCGTGATCGCGCAGGTCGCGGCCCTTGACCGCTATGCCGCGCATTTCACCACCGCACGCGCGCTCAAGCGCCGCATCACGCTGGTGACCGGCCCGACCAACAGCGGCAAGTCGCACACCGCGCTCGATGCGCTGGCACGGGCCGAAAGCGGTCTGGCGCTGGCGCCGCTGCGACTGCTGGCGCATGAATTCCGCGAATCCCTGACCGCGCGCGGCGTGCCCACCTCCCTTGCCACCGGGGAGGAACGCATCGACGTCCCCGGCAGCCGCCACCTTGCCGCCACGGTGGAGATGTGCCCGCTGAACAACCCCGTCGATGTCGCCATCATCGACGAGGCGCAGATGCTGACCGATCCCGACCGCGGGGCGGCATGGACGGCGGCGATCATGGGGGCGCCGGCGCGGCACCTGTTCATACTTGGCGCGCCGGACTGCATCCCCATGGTCCGGCGCATCGCCGAACTGTGTGGCGACCCGGTGGACGAGATACACCTGGAGCGCAAAAGCCCGCTTGTCGCCGCCGACACGCCCGTGCGCATCCAGGACCTGCAGCCGCATGACGCGCTGATCGCGTTTTCCCGGCGCGAGGTGCTGGACCTGCGCGCACTGCTGCTGGCGCATGGCAAGCGGGTGGCCGTCGTCTATGGCGCGCTCAGCCCCGAAGTGCGCCGTGCGGAGGCCCAGCGCTTCAACCGGGGGGAGGCCGACATCCTGATCGCGACGGACGCGATCGGCATGGGCCTGAACCTGACCATCCGCCGCGTGATCTTCGCCGCCCTGCGCAAGTTCGACGGCACGCAGACGCGCGACCTCAATGCGCAGGAGGTCAAGCAGATCGGCGGGCGTGCCGGGCGCTTCGGCAAGCATGAAAAGGGCGTCGTCGCGGTGCTGGAAGGCGTGGGCAGCCCGTCCTTCATCCATGCGATGCTCGCCGCCCCTCCCGCCCGCCTTGATGATCTGCGCCCGCAGGTCCAGCCCGATGCGGACATCGTGCAGGCGGTGGCCGCCGAAATCGGCTCCGACAGCCTGTTCGGCGTGCTGGTGCGCATCCGCCGCGCCGTGCTGCGCCGTGATGACCCGAATTACCGGCTGGCCAATATGGAACAGGCTTTCGCCATCGCAACTGCGCTCGAAGGGGTGGAGGGGCTGACGCTGGCGCAGCGCTGGATCTATGCCATGTGCCCGGTCGATGACCGCGACAACGGCATACAGCGCCTGGTGGGCTGGGCCGCCGACCACGCGGCGGGCCATGCCGTGCCGCCGCCAGGCACCGGCCGCCTGCCCCCCGCCGAACGGGCGGAGCGCAGCGAACTGGAACGCGCGGAAAAGCGGCACAAGCGGCTGGTGGCATGGCGGTGGCTGGCGCTGCGGTTTCCCGATGCCTATCCCGACCGGGAGAATGCGGAGATCGCGACCACGCGCCTCAATGACTGGATCGAGGACGTCCTGCGCCAGCAGAGCACACGCACACGCGCCGAACTGCCGCAGATGTCCCCGCGCCGCCGCAACCACGACCGCATGGATCGCGGCCCCCGTGCGGAGGACCGGCCCCGCGGCAGGTCACGACGGAGGAAATGAACGTCCTCCATGCACCGCAATCGGCACATGGAACATCCGGGCTCTGCCCGGACCCGGCAGGGAGCGCGGCTCCCTGCACCCTGATTCGTTAAAAAGTCACGGTTTCCAAAGGGTAATACCCTTTGGTGGGGGTTCGGGGGCAAAGCCCCTGAGACGGTCGGCGCGTGCGACATCCGGGCTCTGCCCGGACCCGGCAGGGAGCGCGCTCCCTGCACCCTGATCCGTTAAGAAGTAATGGTTTCCAAAGGGTAATACCCTTTGGTGGGGTTTCAGGGGCAAAGCCCCTGAGCGAAACCTACTTCGCGCCACCCCTGATGACGTCCGTCCCGCCCATATAGGGCCGCAGCACCTCCGGCACCGTGATGGAGCCATCCTCGTTCTGCCCGTTTTCCATCACCGCGATCAGGGTACGCCCGACCGCAAGCCCGGACCCGTTGAGTGTATGGACAAAGGCGGGCTTGCCATCCGCCGCGCGGTAACGGGCGTTCATGCGGCGGGCCTGAAAATCGCGCGTGGTGGAACATGACGAGATTTCGCGCCATGCCTTCTGCCCCGGCAGCCATGCCTCGAGGTCGAAGGTGCGGGCAGCGCCAAAGCCGGTATCCCCCGCGCACAGCAGCATCCGGCGATAGGGCACGCCAAGGCGTTCGAGCACCATCTCCGCACAGCGGGTCATGCGTTCATGCTCCGCCTCGCTGTCCTCCGGCGCGGTGATGGACACCATCTCCACCTTCTGGAACTGGTGCTGGCGCAGCATGCCGCGCGTGTCACGCCCCGCCGCCCCGGCCTCGCTGCGGAAGCACGAGGACAGGGCCACCATGCGGCGCGGCAGCGTGTCGGCGGCAAGGATTTCACCCGCGACGGAGGCCGTCAGCGGCACCTCCGCCGTGGGGACCAGCCAGCGACCATCGGTGGTGCGGAAGGACTGGTCCGCGAATTTCGGCAGCTTGTCGGTGCCGTACATCGCCGCGTCATGGACCAGCACGGGGACGGAGGTTTCATCATACCCGTTTTCGCGCACATGCAGGTCCAGCATGAACTGCCCCAGCGCGCGCTCCATCCGTGCCAGCGCGCCACGCAGGACCACGAAGCGCGCACCCGACAGGCGCGACGCGGTTTCGAAATCCATCAGGCCCAGCGCCTCGCCCAGTTCGAAATGCTCCTTCGCGGGGAAAGCCATCTCCGGCACGCTGCCCCATGTGTGGCACACGACATTGCCGCTTTCGTCACGCCCGTCGGGCACGTCCGCCGCCAGCCGGTTGGGCAGGCATTCCAGCGTCCCGCGCAGCTTCGTATCCAGGTCGGCCACCTGCGTGGACAGTTCCTCCATCCGCGCGCGCAGGGCGGCGGATTTTTCCTCCACCGCCGAACTGTCGGCCCCGGTGCGACGCAGGGCGCCCACTTCCTTCGACAGCGTCTTGCGCTGGGCCTGACATTCCTGCAACGCGGTTTCAGCGGCGCGCCGTTCGCGGTCCAGTTCGAGGATGGCGCTCGCGACAGGCGGTTCGCCCCGGCGCTTCAGGTCGGCGTCGAACGCGTCGGGATCGGCGCGAAGGGCGCGCAGGTCGTGCATCAGGAATCCTCCTCGGTCTCATCCGCGCGGCGGGGTGCGACCATACGCGCGCAGACGATGGAAATTTCGTAAAGCCCGATCATCGGCACCGCCAGACCGGTCTGGGTAATCACGTCGGGCGGCGTCAGGATCGCGGCGATCACGAACGCCCCGACATAGGCATACCGCCGCACCCGCGCCAGTCCGTCCGCCGTCACCAGTCCCACGCGCGCCATCAGCGTCAGCACGACCGGAAGTTCGAACGCGGTGCCGAACGCCAGGATCAGCTTCATCACCAGCGACAGGTATTCCGACACCTTGGCCTGCAGTTCGATCTGGATGCCATCGGCCCCGTGCCCGCCCGTGCTCTGGAAGGAAAGGAAGAACTTCCACGCGGCGGGAAAGACGAAATAGTAAGCCAGCGACGCGCCCAGCGCGAACATCACCGGCGTCGCCACGAGGAACGGGGCAAAGGCGCGCTTCTCGCTGCGGTACAGGCCCGGCGCGATGAAGATCCATGCCTGGATCGCCACCATGGGAAAGGACAGGCACGCCGCGCCAAAGAACGCCACCTTCATGTAGGTGAAGAACGCCTCCGCCAGCGCGGTATAGATCAGGTGCGGCTGTTCCCCCTGCTGGCGCATGATGTCGGCCAGTGGCCGGGCAAGGAACATGTAGATCTGGGTCGAATAATAATAACAGATCGCGAAACAGACCGCGAAGGTTACGACCGACCACAAAAGCCGGCGTCTGAGTTCCACCAGATGCTCAAGCAGTGGCATGGGCTGGTCATCAAGCGTATCGTCGTTCAGCGTCGTATCCCCCGGCATGGGCCAGACATTCAGGAACTGGGCGTATCGGCCGCACGCGCCGGGGCGACGCGGTGGCCAGCATGGATCACGCGCACCGGCGGCAGGAACGTCGGCGGGTGCAGGCGCGCACGTTCATCGGCAATCCGGCGCGCGACCTGCGGCGGCACGAAATCGGGCGCGGGCGGCCCGGCCATCACGGGCCATGCGACAGGTTCATCATGCAGCGACGGGATCGTCGGCGTCCCGCGATAGCGCGACGGCATCGCCACCTCGTCCAGCGGGGGATGCGCCGCATCACCTGCGGGCGGCGGCGGGGTGATGGTGGGCGGCGACAGCGCCGTTTCCGCATCAAGCGGGCGTTCATCAAGCGTCCGGCGCAGGCTGCCATCGCCATCGACCGCGCGCATGATCTGGTCACGCACATTCATCCGGCGCAGGCGCCCCAACTGGTCGCGGGCCTCCGTCAGGTCAGCCTCACGCACCATTTCATCGACATGGGTCTGGAATTCGGCGGCCATCCTGCGCGCCTTCTTGATCAGGCCGGTCACCGTGCGGATCGCCACCGGCATGTCCTTCGGCCCGATCAGCAACAGGCCCACGGCCCCGATCAGGGCGAATTCAGACCACGCGAAATCGAACATGACACCCTGCCCTCTCCTGCCCCCGCGCGCGGCACAACCGCCCGCCGGGACCAGAATTCCACCAACCCGTCGCATTGCGCGAAAAACCTGTCCGCAGACCTATCACGCATCGGGCGGGGCGCAAACCGCATCGTCGGTCCCCTCCTGCGCGCCGTCCTCCTCTGCGGCGTCGGACCCTGCATCGAACATGTCCCCCCTTGCCTGCCCCCCGCCACCCGGGGGCTGCAGGTCGGGCACATCAACCAGCAGTTCCTCCCGACGGGGCAGGTCACGCAGGTCACGCAGCCCGAAATGCCGCAGGAACCCGGCCGAGGTCCCCCACAGGATCGGCCGCCCCGGCACCTCCTTGCGGCCAAGCGGCACCACAAGTTCGGCCTCCAGCAGGGTATCGAGCACCTGCTGGCTGAGCGAGACACCGCGTATCCCCTCGATCTCCGCACGGGTGCAGGGCTGGTGATAGGCGATGATCGCCAGCGTCTCCATGGTGGAACGCGCCAGCCTGCGCGGACGGCGCAACACGCGCGTCAGGCGCGGCGCAAGGTCGGGCGTGGTGCGGAACTGCCACCCGCCCGCGACCTCCACCGGCATGACGCCGCGCCCTGCATACAGCGCCAGCAGCGCATCGAGCGTCGCGCGGGTATAGGCCGCAAGGTCATCGACACCGGCGGGGATCTCCCCCTGCGTTTCCAGCAGTTCCGCAATCGCACGTTCGCTGACTGGTTCGGCGCGCGCGAAAATCAGCGCCTCGACCAGGCGCACGGACATGTCCGACACCACCATGTCCACCGGGGCGGCACGGGCCGCATCCACGGGCGCGGCCTCCGGCTGCGGGGCCTCCGGCAGGGGCAGTTCGGGGGTCTGGTCCCCGTCGGGCGGGATAGTCGTCATGCCGTCTCCACTCCTGTTTCCACTCCTTCGGCCTGCGGGTTGCGGCGCAGTTCGATCCGGCCGAATTCCTCGTCCTGACGCAATTCTATGACGCCGCTCTTGGCCATTTCCAGCGAGGCGAGCAGGGTGCCCGCCACCGCCGCACGCTGCTGCGCGCGGCGTTCATCCTCCCGCGCCGCATCCATCCGCCCCGCCTCATGCGCGCTGGGCAGGAACGCATCGAGGCTGCACCAGTCGGGCACCATGTCCGCACCCAGCAGGTCGCGCAGGCGGCGCAGCGCGTCCTGCACCGTCCAGAAATGGAACTGGCGCGGGCGATAGGCGCGTTTGCGCGCGTGCCGCCGCATGGCCGTCATGTAGCCACGCATCAGTTGCGCGACATCCACCGCAAGGCCGGAGCGGTCGATTTCCACCAGGTCCTCGGCCTCCCCGCGTTCGAACACGTCATGGCCAAGGCAGGGCCGCGCCGCAAGCCAGCGCGCCAGCAGCCCGATCCGTTCCAGTTCCACCAGACGCGCCTGCAGCGCACCCGCCGCCTCTTCGGCGTCGAGGGCGTCTTCCTCATGCGCGGGCAGCAGCAGGCGTGATTTCAGCCACGCCAGCCATGCCGCCATGACCAGCCAGTCCGCCGCAAGTTCCAGCCGCAGGCCGCGTACGGAATCGACGACGGCCAGGTACTGTTCCACAAGCTGGAGGATGGAAATGCGCGCAAGGTCCACCTTCTGCGCACGCGCCAGTTCCAAAAGCAGGTCCATCGGCCCGTCGAACCCGTCCAGATGCAGGATCGGGGCCATGACGGACGGGACGTGCGCCTGTGCGGTGTCCTCAGCGGACATGCGCACGTCCCCGGCCACCGGCATGAAAAACGGTCATGGCCCGGGGCTCAGAACCGGACCGGGTTACAGGCCAGTCCGTGCGCCTTGACCTGCTGGCAGAAGGCGGAAGCCTGCGCGGTGGAGGCAAATCCCTTCACCCGCAGACGGTAGAACACCGTTCCGTTATGTTCGGCACGCACGATCGCAGGCTGCCGGTCCCCGAACAGGGAGGCATACTGGCGTTGCAGGCGGCCCCAGCTTTTCTGGGCCGCGGCCTCGCTGTCGAGGGCGGCAAGCTGCACCCCGTACTGCCCGCCCGCCGCATGGGTGGCCGCGGCGGCATGATGGGCGGCCGGTGCCGGGGCGGACGCATGTTCGTCCTCATCCGGGGCGGATGCCTCCTCCTGCGTGGCCTCGGCCTGTGGTGCGGGGGCGGCCTGTGGCGGCGGGGCGGGTGCCGGTGACGGGCCTGCATCCGACTGGGCCGAGGCCAGGGGCTGGGCCTGTACGCCCGGTGCCGCAGGACCGGCCTGCGCGGGGGCCGCCCCGTCGCCCGCTGCCGGGGCCGGTGTCTCCGCCTGCCCGTACTGGCGGGCCATGTCGTCGGGTCGTGGCTGTTCCGGGCCGGGGGCCATGTGCGCGCCATCGCCACCATCGCCCGCGCCCGGACCATCGGCGCCAAGCACCTGCATCCCGCCCGGATCCGTCGGTTTGACACGCAGCGGCCCCGGCGGCGGCCCGATCACGGGAATACCGTTCTGGTGATGGCCAAACAGCGACCATCCGCCCACGAACACGATCAGGAGCCCCCCAAGGCCCGCAGCCCCGAGCAGCAGTTTGCGCGTCATGGGATCGTTGCCGCCCAGCAGCCCCGATCCCACGCGCGTCAGGGAGGACAGGATCCCGCGGCGCCCCCGGCCCGTGGGGCCATCGGCGTCAGTGGGCTCCATCGGGGTGCGTGGCCCGATATCGTCGTCCTCGTCATAATCGCGGCTCATACGCTCGCGCTGGCGGTTCAGCCGGTCTTCGGGCGGGGTCCGATCGGTGGGGTCTGCTGCGCTCATCGCATCTCCTTGACCGGCTCGACGCCAAGGACGCGCAGACCCGACCGGATCACGCTCGCCGTGGCTTCGACCAGTGCCAGTTTCGTACGCGTCAGTTCGGCGTCATCCTCATGCAGGAAACGCAGGGCGGCATCGTCACGCCCACGATTCCACAGCGCATGGAAATCCGCCGCCAGTTCCTGCAGGTAGAAGGCGATCCGATGCGGTTCATGCGCGATGGCGGCACTTTCGACCACGCGCGGCCACTGCGCCATACGGCCCAGCAGCGCGAGTTCCGCATCCGACGACAGCCCCGACAGATCAAGGGCGGACAGCGCCTCCACTGACAGGTCGCCCGCAAGCGTGCCCGCCTGCGCCAGTTCGGCCGCACCACGCAGCACGGAGCAGCAGCGCGCATGGGCGTACTGCACGTAGAAGACGGGATTGTCGCGGCTCTGTGCGACGACCTGGTCGAGGTCGAATTCCATCTGCGCATCGGCCTTGCGCGTCAGCATGGTAAAGCGCACGGCATCGCGCCCGACCTCGTCAATCAGGTCGCGCAGGGTGACGAACGTACCCGCGCGCTTGGACATGCGCACCGGCTGCCCGTCGCGCACGATGCGCACGATCTGGCACAAAAGCACGTCAAGCTCGGGCTTCCCGTCCTGTCCCAGCGCCGCAACCGCGGCCTTCATGCGCGTGACATAGCCGCCATGGTCCGCGCCCCACACGTCGATCAGCACATCCGCGCCGCGCGCGATCTTGTCCGCGTGGTAGCCGATATCGTTGGCGAAATAGGTGTTCGACCCGTCGGACTTGCGCAGCGGACGGTCCACGTCGTCGCCGAATTCGGTGGAGCGGAACAGCGTCTGCGGCCGGGCCTCCCAGTCCTCGGGCAGCTTGCCCTTGGGTGGCTCCAGCACGCCTTCGTAAATCAGGCCCTTGGCCGCCAGGCGGTCGATGGCGCGGTCGGTCTCCCCATCGGCAAGGATCTTCGCCTCGCTGGTGAAGACGTCGTGATGCACGCCAAGCGCCTCGAGGTCCTCACGGATCATGGTCATCATGCGGGCGACCGTTTCGGTCCGCACGGTCTTCATCCACACATCCACCGGCGCGGGACGGCCGCCTTCGGCCGCAAGCGACGTGCCGTGGCGCTGTGCCAGTTCCTCGCCCACCGGCACGAGGTAATCACCGCCATACTGGATCCCGCCGGGGACGAGGGCCGCGAATTCATCCTGCGTCAGGGGCGTGCCGATCGCCTGCAGGTACCGCCAGTACGCCGCCCATGCCAGTGCGGTGACCTGCGCGCCGGCATCGTTGATGTAATATTCCTTGGTCACGCCATACCCCGCCTTCGACAGCAGGTTCGCCAGCGCGTCGCCCACCACCGCGCCACGGCAGTGCCCGACATGCATCGGCCCCGTGGGATTGGCGGAGACATATTCGACATTGACCGTGGTGCCCGCGCCCACCTGGCTGTCGCCATAGGATTCGCCCGCGCGCAGCACCTGTGCCGCGACCTCCTGCAGGACCGACGGCGCAAGCTTCAGGTTCACGAATCCCGGCCCCGCCGCCTGCGCCGAGGCAATGCCGGGCACGGATTCGAGCACGCGGGCAAGGTCCGCCGCAATGTCGGCGGGCCTGCGCCGCGCGACCTTCGCCACCAGCAGCGCCGCATTCGTCGCAAGGTCCCCATGCGACGGATCGCGCGTGGGCGTGACCTCCACCCGCGCCACGATGGCGGGGGGCAGGTCGGGCACGACCTGGCCCAGTGCCTCGCGCACATGCGAAAGATAGCGGACGAACAGACTGTCAGACATGTGGTGCGGTTTCCCAAAATTGACACCCGGAGCCACAGGCCCGGAAAACAGAACGCGGCGGAGCGGCCACATCCCGGAATGGAACATGGCGGCATGATGCCATGCTGTTTCACCCCGGCGAGGACAGGTCCGTCAACCGCCGATATTCCTCCATCGCGAGGCGGTCGGTCATCCCGGCTATATAATCCGCCACGACGCGGTGCGCATCGGCCAACTTTTCGGCGCTCCGCGCGGCCAGCGCCTGTTCACGCCAGCCATCGGGCAGCAGCGTCATGTTTTCCGACAGGATGGTGAAGATCGATTCGACCGTCAGCCGCGCCTTGCGCGTCATGCGGTTCACCCGCCAGTGGCGATAGAGCCGTGCATACAGGAACTTGCGGATCTCCAGGTTAGCGGCGCGCATGGCGTCGCTGTATTCCACCACGGGCCACGGCGCATGGCGGATATCATCGGCGCAGGTGGGGGAGAGGCGTTCAAGGTTGCGCTGCGTCTGCGCCGTAAGGTCGGTGGCCAGCACGTTGATGACCCGGCGGATCGTCTCGTGCCGCAGGCGCGGGTCGTTCGCGCCGCACCGCTCGGCCCCGACCTCGCGCTGGACCTGCCGCGCCTGGGCCAGCGCCTCGCCCACCACGGGCAGGTCCTCGAGGTCGGGCAGGTGCAAAAGCCCCGCGCGCAGCCCATCGTCAAGGTCATGCGCGTGATAGGCGATATCGTCCGACTGCGCCGCGACCTGCGCCTCCGCCGAGGCGAAGTTGTCGAGTTCCAGCCCATGGCGGGCGGCATATTCGGCGACATAGGCCGTGGGATGGTCCACCGGCCCGTTATGCTTGGCCAGTCCCTCCAGCAGTTCCCATGTCAGGTTCAGCCCGTCGAAGGCGAAATAGTGCCGCTCCAGCGTCGTCACCAGCCGCAGGGACTGCGTGTTGTGGTCGAACCCGCCCCATGGCTGCATCGCCGCCGACAGCGCTTCCTCCCCCGCATGGCCAAAGGGCGTGTGGCCGACATCGTGCGCCAGCGCCAGCCCTTCGGTCAGGTCCTCGTCCAGGTTGAGCCTGCGGGCGATGGAGCGCGCGATCTGCGCCACCTCGAGCGAATGTGTCAGGCGGGTGCGGAAGAAATCGCCTTCGTGGTTGAGGAAGACCTGCGTCTTGTACTGCAGGGTGCGGAAGGCGGCCGAATGGACGATCCGGTCACGATCACGCTGCCATGGCGTGCGCGTGGGGGCTTCGGCCTCCTCATGGAGGCGGCCACGTGCGGTCGCGATCTGGACAGCATAGGGAGCGACACTCATATATACCTCTATCCCGCATGAAGGCCGGGCGCGATGGCCGCGCATCCGTCCTTTGTCCGATAACCCGCCCCGGGCGCGAAGGCCACCATGCTGCCGCGTCCGCCGGTTTCGTCACACGATGGTGATACCCGATGGACAAGACCGCCGACCACCCCACTTCCACCCGCTTCCGCGTCTCTGACGGTGCGGTCAGGCGCCTGCGCGAAATCATTGAGGAACAGGACGATCCCACCCCCACGCCGCCGGGCCTGCGGGTTTCCGTGCTGGCGGGCGGGTGCAACGGGTTCCAGTACAAATTCGCGCTGGAACGTGACCTTGCCCCCGATGACATCCTGATCCCGGCGGGGGAGACACATGTGATCGTCGATCCCGCCAGCCTCGACCTGCTCGATGGCGGGGAACTCGACTTCAAGGACAGCCTGATGGGCGCGCATTTCACCATCCACAACCCGCAGGCCACCTCCTCGTGCGGGTGTGGCACCAGTTTCTCGGTTGACTGACGCGCAATGAAATTCGCCACCTGGAACGTCAATTCCATCCGCCAGCGGCAGGATCATGTCCTGCAATGGCTGGAGCGTGAACAGCCCGACCTGCTGGGCCTGCAGGAACTCAAATGCACCGAGGAACAGTTCCCCGCCGACATGTTCCGCAAGGCCGGGTATGACAGCGTCGTCGTCGGGCAGAAAAGCTATAACGGTGTCGCCATCCTCTCACGCGTGCCGTTCACTGTGACGCACCGCACGCTGCCGGGATGGGAGTGTGACCCGCCGCAGGCGCGCTATGTCGAAATCCGGACCGGGGCGCTGACATTCGGCAACCTCTACCTGCCCAACGGCAATTCGGGTGGGGATGCGGGCTATGCCAACAAACTCGCCTTCATGGCGGCACTGGCGGAACATGCGCGCGTCCTGCTGCGCGCGGGCACGGATTTCGTGCTGGCGGGGGATTACAATGTCTGCCCCACGGACGAGGACCTTGCCCCCGGCGCACTTTCCCCCGACGATGCGCTGGTGCGCCCGGCATCGCGCGCGGCCTTTCGCACGCTGCTGTGGCTGGGGCTGACCGACGCCCTGCGCGCGCTGCATCCGGTGGGACGTTTCTATACCTTCTGGGATTACCAGGCCGGCGCATGGCAGCGTGACAGCGGGTTGCGCATCGACCACGCCCTGCTCTCCCCCCGCCTGGCCGAACGGCTGCTGAGTGCCACCCCCGACCGGGAGGAGCGGAACATGAAACAGCCCTCCGACCATGTGCCGCTGATCGTCACGCTGCGCGACGGGGCCGCCTGAACGGTTTTCGAGCGTGCGATGCCGTCGCCTGTATGAAACATCCGGGCTCTGCCCGGACCCGGCAGGGAGCGCGCTCCCTGCACCCTGATCCGTTTTATGAAGTCATGGTTTCCAAAGGGTAATACCCTTTGGTGGGGGTGCGGGGGCAAAGCCCCCGGTCATGCCCGTCAGTGGGGTTTCACCATGACCGAGCAATGGCGCGGTGCGGGCAGCGGGGTAAAGGTGCGTAGCGTGCCGCGCATGCGGAATTCCCCGAAATTCATGTCCAGCCGATCGGACACGCCATTTTCAAAATACCGCATGCCGATATCGAAATCCGGCGGCATGTCATGCGTCGCATGGTCGTAATAGGCCACATGCGTCCCGACCGACCCCAGATGCACCAGCGCGGGGATGTCCGTCTGTGTGGGTGGGGGTTTCCATCCCATCAGGACGATGAAGGTGTCGATCGCCCCCTTTTCGGTCGTGCCGTCGAACAGGGCGGGTTCGATCGTGGCCTGCCCCGCGCGACCGGCGGCGATGATCGCGCGCGTATGCGCCACGGGAAACAGCGTGCCCGCCGCCAGCGGGACGACGCTCACGCCGGGCTGGGTATAATGCACCTGCCCGCCGGTGGCGGCCATCGTCGCCTCCCCGCTGATCTTCTGCTCCGTCACGCCACTGCCGTACTGATGGGTGCGAAAGACCATGTGACCGCCGTCCTTGTCCTCCAGCACGGCGTAATCGGTGCGGATTTCCGTCTGCGCGCCACTGCGGGTAGCGGTCTGGAGGTTGAGTTCCTGCTGCGTGGACCATGCGGAACACGCATCGGACAGCACATAGGTCATGCTGCCACTGGCGGAGACGATCTGCCCGCCACTGACGGATTCCAGCGTCAGGTCATACACCGCGCGATGCGGCGCAAGCGGCGTCGGGGCCTCCGCCCGGGCCGCAGGCGTCCCCATGGCCAGCAGGGCGGCGCCCATGCACAGGCCCCGCCAGCGTGGCGCGTTCATGACGCAGGCACGGATGGCGGGGCGCATGGGGGCTCAGTCTTTCTTCGCGGTGGCGGCAGTCTTCACGACCGCGGGCTTCGGCTTGGGCAGGTCGAGCGCCAGCGACAGTTCCTTCAGGCGCGCGGCCTCCACCGGGGCGGGCGCGCCCATCATCAGGTCCTCGCCCTGCTGGTTGAGCGGGAAGAGGATGACCTCGCGGATGTTGGGTTCATCGGCCAGCAGCATGACGATACGGTCCACGCCCGGCGCGGACCCGCCATGCGGCGGCGCGCCATAGCGGAAGGCGTTGAGCATGCCGCCAAAGCGGGCCTCGACCTCGCTTTCGGGATAGCCCGCGATCTCGAACGCGCGGATCATCACGTCGGGACGGTGGTTGCGGATCGCGCCCGACGACAGTTCGATGCCGTTGCATACGATGTCGTACTGGTACGCCTTGATCGTCAGCGGGTCCTGCTTCTCCAGCGCTTCCATGCCCCCCTGCGGCATGGAGAACGGGTTGTGGGAGAAGTCGATCTGCCCCGTGTCCTCGTTACGCTCGAACATCGGGAAATCCGTGATCCAGCAGAAACGGAAGGAGTTTTCCTCGATCAGGTCAAGCTCGGTCGCAACGCGGGTGCGCACGAGGCCTGAGAACTTGGCGACATCATCGCCCTTGCCCGCCGCGAAGAAGACCGCATCGCCTGCCTTCAGGCCCGTCTTGTCACGGATGGCGGCAACGCGTTCGGGCTCCAGGTTCTTGGCGATCGGTCCCTTGCCGCCATCTTCGGCAAAGATGATGTAGCCAAGGCCACCGGCACCGGCTTCACGCGCCCAGGCATTGAGCTTGTCAAAGAACGCGCGCGGCTTGTCCCCTGCCCCCGGCGCGGGAATGGCGCGCACCTGCCCGCCATCGGCGACGATGCGTGCGAACAGGCCGAACCCGGAGTCCGCAAAGGACTCCGTGACGTCGGAAATCTTCAGCGGGTTGCGCAGGTCGGGCTTGTCACTGCCATAGACTTCCATGGCGGTGGCATAGGGAATGCGCTCGAACGGGGCCTTGCTGACGGTGCGGCCACCGCCGAATTCGCGGAACACCCCTTCCATCACAGGCTCCAGCGTCGCGAACACGTCTTCCTGCGTCGCGAACGCCATTTCGAAGTCAAGCTGGTAGAACTCGCCCGGCGAACGGTCGGCACGCGCGGCCTCGTCGCGGAAGCACGGCGCGATCTGGAAATAGCGGTCGAAGCCCGCGACCATCGCCAGCTGCTTGAACTGCTGCGGGGCCTGCGGCAGGGCATAGAACTTGCCCGGATGCATCCGCGCGGGCACGAGGAAGTCGCGCGCGCCCTCCGGCGAGGACGCCGTCAGGATCGGCGTCTGGAATTCGACGAAGCCAAGGTCCGTCATCCGCCGCCGCAGGCTTGCGATCACCTGCGCGCGCAGCATGATGTTGCGATGCACCTTCTCGCGCCGCAGGTCGATATAGCGGTAGGTCAGGCGCAGGTCCTCGGGGTAGTTCTCGTTCCCCGCGACCTGGAACGGCAGCACGTCGGCGGCGGACTGCACGTCGATCTGCTGCGCCCGGACCTCGATGTCGCCGGTCGGCAGGTTCGGGTTCTTCGTCGCGGCGTCACGCAGCACGACCTCGCCCGTCACGGTCAGGACGCTTTCGACGCGGATCTTTTCCGCCAGTTCCAGCACGGGGGAACCTGCCGGGATCACGATCTGGGTCAGGCCGAAATGGTCACGCAGATCAATGAACAGCAGGCCGCCGTGGTCCCGCTTGCTGTGTACCCATCCGGAAAGGCGGGCCGTCTGCCCGGCGTCGCTGGCCCGCAGGGCCGCACAGCTATGGGTACGATAGGGATGCATGATCTCGTCCTGTCCAACCTGTTTCAGGGTTCCGGGCGACCGTCACAGCCGTCCGTTCCCGCAGGCGCGACAAAGCCAATCTGGCCCCGCGCTGTCAAGTTCGGACACCCCTGTAACGCCGCACGGACGCTTTTTTTCATTTACACATATTCGGGGAACAGGTCGCACAACCCGTCCGCCGTGGCGCTGCAGCGGCCACGTTCGGTAATCAGTCCGGTCACAAGCCGCGCGGGCGTCACGTCGAACGCGGGATTGGCGGCATGGCTGCCCTTGGGCATCAGTTGCACGGTTTCCACCTGCCCCGCCCCCGTCAGGCCGGAGATATGCGTGACCTCCGCACTGGCGCGTTCCTCGATGGGGATTTCGCGCACGCCGTCGGAAATGCTCCAGTCGATGGTCGTGGACGGCAGCGCGACCCAGAACGGCACGCCATTGTCCGCCGCCGCCAGCGCCTTGAGGTAGGTGCCGATCTTGTTGGCGACATCGCCGGTGCGCGTCACGCGGTCGGTGCCGACGATCACGAGGTCCACCTTGCCATGCTGCATCAGGTGGCCGCCCGCATTGTCGGCGATGACCGTATGCGGCACGCCATGGCTGCCCAGTTCCCATGCCGTCAGCGACGCGCCCTGGTTGCGCGGGCGCGTTTCGTCCACCCATACATGCACGTCGATGCCCCGGTCATGCGCCATGTAGATGGGGGCCAGCGCCGTGCCCCAGTCCACGGTCGCGATCCATCCGGCGTTGCAATGGGTCAGGATGTTGATCGGCCCCGCCGCGTCGCCCCGCAGGGCGCGGATTTCCTCGATCAGTTCCAGTCCAAGGCGGCCGATGGCCTCGTTCTGGATCACGTCCTCGTCGCAGATGCGCCCTGCCTCGTCATAGGCGGCGGCGACACGGTCCGCAGGTGCAAGCAGGCGCAGGCGCGTCAGCATCCGCCCGATGGCCCAGCCAAGGTTGACCGCCGTGGGCCGTGTCGCCGCCAGCATCGCCGCGTCACGCTCCATCGCCGCGTCGGATGCATCCACCCGCAGCGCCAGCGCCAGTCCATAGGCCGCGACCGCACCGATCAGCGGCGCGCCACGCACCTGCATGGTGCGGATGGCATGGGCGACCTGATCGCAGTGTGTCAGGCGCAGGATATCCAGCGCCCACGGAAGCCGGGTCTGGTCAAATATCCGCACCGACCATCCGTCCTCGGGGTCAACCCAAACGCTGCGATACGAGACATCGTTGATTTTCATGCGTCGTTTGCCGTTGTCAAAATCAGGAACTTACCATTCTTCAGGGGCGTGCAAGGAAGCATCCACGCGACATGTATTCAAGTCCCGATCATACCAGCCGGCCATGATCGCACATGATCGCCACACCCGTGCCCGGATTACCATGATACCGCCCACCCGGCATCGTACAAATAATGAAGAAGTTTTTGCCGAAGCTTTTTTCAAAAAGCTTCAGGAGACACCGCCTTTTTGAAAAACGGCGGCAGCCGGGAACTTCTGTTCCATCAATATATCATCGCAAACCTGCGGGACAAAAAAATATCCCGCCATGCACGGCGGCATGACGGGATATCGCAACGACGGGCCGCAAAGGCCGCGTCAGTCCGCCTTGACGGCCACCTTCGACAGCAGCGTCGTCAGGCGCTGGGCAAAGCCGGTCGGGTCCTTCGGGCTTTCGCCATCCTGGATGCGGGCCATGTCCATCAGGATCAGGGCAAGGTCGGTGATCGACTCCCCGGCCTTCACGCGCTGCGCGAGTTCATGGATCAGCACATGGCGCGGATTGACCTGCAGGACCGGCGCGGTGTTGGGCACGTCCTGCCCGCTGCGCCGCATCAGGCGGATCATCTGCAGGTCGGGGCCGTTTTCGGCCGCACCCAGCACGACCGCGCTGTCCACCAGGCGATTCGTCGCCTTCACGTCGGACACCGCATCGCCCAGCGCTTCCTTCAGCGCGGGGAGGACGGATTCAAGGTCGCTCTTTTCCTCCGCCGTTTCTTCCGGCGCGCCGAACTTCTCAAGGTCGGCGTGGAACTGGCTGATGTTGCGCAGCGGCGTGTCCTTATAGACGCCAAGACGGTCGGGCCAGAAGGAATCCACCGCATCCGACAGCAGCAGCACCTCGATCCCGCGTGCGCGGAACCCCTCGAGCTGCGGCGAGGACGGCAGCATTTCCGTGCGATCCCCCGTCAGGTAGTAGATCGCCTCCTGCTCCGGCTTCTTGCGTTCCAGATACGCATCGAGCGTGGTCCAGCCTTCCTGCGTGCTGGAACGGAAGCGCGCGATGGTCGCAAGTTCGGTGCGGTGTTCGGCGTCGTCCCAGATGCCTTCCTTGAAGGTCGGGCCGAAATTGTCCCAGAACTTCTCGAAATCCGCCTCGTCCTTGGAACGGGTCTTGAGTTCGGAGATCACGCGGTTGGTCACGGCCTTGCGGATGCGCGCCAGCACCGGGGTCGCCTGCAGCATCTCACGCGAGACGTTGAGCGGCAGGTCCTCCGTATCGACGACGCCGGTCACGAAGCGCAGCCATGGCGGCAGCAGCCCGGCCTCGTCGGTGATGAACATGCGCCGCACATGCAGGCGGATCTGGCTTTCACGCACGGGTTCGCCGAATTCGAACGGCTTGCTGCCCGGGATGAACAGCAGGGCGGAGAATTCCAGCGTGCCTTCGGCATGCCAGTGCAGGGTCGCCCATGGCGTGTCGAAATTGTGGCTGACGTGACGGTAGAACTCGTTAAGCTGTTCCTCGTCAATCTCGCCACGGCCCTTGCGCCACAGCGCGGTGCCCTTGTTGGCGGTGCTTTCCTCACCATCCTTGACGATGCTGATGGGCCACGAGATATGGTCCGCCCACTTGCGCACGATCGTCTCAAGCTGGAACGAATCAAGGAAATCGTCGGCATCTTCCTTGATGTGCAGGATGATGTCCGTGCCCGCCTTTTCCCGCGTGGCGGGGGAAATGGTGTAGTTACCCTTGCCGGTGGAGGACCAGCACCAGGCTTCGTCGCTGCCGGCCCGGCGCGAGATCACGTCCACGCGGTCCGCCACCATGAACGCGGCATAGAAACCGACGCCGAACTGCCCGATCAGGCTCGGCTTTTCTTCCGGCTTGGCCTTCTGCAGTTCCTCTCCGAACGCACGGGTGCCCGAGCGCGCGATGGTGCCGAGGTTGCGCGCCAGTTCTTCCTTGCTCATGCCCGCGCCATCATCGCTGATGGTCAGCAGACG
This sequence comes from Gluconacetobacter entanii, assembly GCF_013155425.1. Classification (NCBI taxonomy): domain Bacteria; kingdom Pseudomonadati; phylum Pseudomonadota; class Alphaproteobacteria; order Acetobacterales; family Acetobacteraceae; genus Gluconacetobacter; species Gluconacetobacter entanii. The sequence goes on from NZ_JABJWD010000011.1 coordinate 27,491, forward strand.
CGCATCCTTGTCGGGATTGATGCGGATCTTCGCGTCATCCGGCAGGGCGCGCGCACCATCGGTCAGGGCCTCGAACCGGCGCTTGTCGGTGGCGTCGGCGGCATTGGCGACGAGTTCGCGCAGGAAGATTTCCCGTTCGGAATAAAGCGCATGCACCACAAGGTCGAGAAGCCGCCCGACCTCGGCGCTGAATTCATGCTGTTCGCCGCCTGCTGCGGCGGGCGCGGCTGTCTGTTCTGTCATCTTCTTACCTGTTCTCCAGCTTCAGTAACGGCCGAAATATCTTGTGATTGGATATGGAAATGTTTGCGCCCGATTTCAATGGGCTATGTCCGCTCCATGACACAGTGTGTTACGTGCGTTCAGTCGCACCATGTCGGCAGGGCCGGATTGGCGGCGTAATCGAACATCGCGTCGATCTGCGCATGCAGCACGCGGCCAAGCGACAGGTCCTCGGGGATCGCATCGCGCGCGAACCAGCCGATTTCCGATGTCTCCGTGCTGGTCGTGGGCGTGCCACCAAGCAGTTCACATATGAAACACAGCGTGTAACAGGAAAACGGCCCCGGCGGATGCGCCTGCCGCGCGCGGTCCCATACCGCGGCCAGGCGCGTGACACGCACGATATAGCCGCTTTCCTCCCGCACTTCCTTGATGGTGTTTTCCACCGGGGACAGGTTCACGTCCGCCCATCCCCCCGGCAGGGTCCAGCGCCCGTGGTCCAGCACCTCGCGCACCAGCAGGATGCGCCCCTGCGCATCGAACACCGCGCCGCGCACCGTGGCCTTCGGCGTGGCGTAACCGCGCTGCCCTGCGAACAGGTCCGCGATCCGGGGCGCGGGTTCATCGCTGCCCATCGCCATCATCTTCGATGCGATGTCACGCACCGCCTCGTAACGCTCCCGGTCGAAGGGGCTGCCATCGGCATAGGCAAGGCCGCTCTGCGCGATGGCCTGGAGTTCACGGGCCAGGACCAGCCATTGCGGTTCATCCGTCATCATCACATCCTTCATCACGAGTGTCCTGCCCGCGTCCCTGCGGGGGACCAGCCTGGCGGGGCGAGTTCAAAGCGTTCGAACAGGAAGGCAGGTGCAACGATGCACGCCACCAGCGACCATGACCCCATGCTTTCGGCCGCCTGCCATGCGCCTGCGGGGACCACGGCCTGCAATACCTCCCCCGCATCAGGGCGCGGGCCAAGGGTGATGACCTGTTCGGCCTGCCCCCCGGCCGCGATGCGCAGGCGCAGCGGGCCGCCCGCCTGCCAGCACCAGATTTCCGCCGCATCGACACGGTGCCAGTGCGAGCGTTCCCCCTCGGCAAGGAGGAATTCGATCGTGCTGACGCTGCCACGCCCGCCATCGGCACGCGCCTCACGCCAGACCTCGCGATAGCTGCCGCCCTCCGGGTGCGGGGCCAGCGACAGGGCGGCACGGACCCGCGCCGCATCCAGTCCCGGGTCGCGCAGGTCCAGCGCCGTGCCGTGCGTGGGGGGAGTTTCGGTCATGGGGACACCTCCTCTGCCTGAATGGGAAAACGATGCGCAACCGTGCCCGAGCAGGCGGCGGGCGGCAAGGCAACGCACCCCCATCGTGCCCGGGGCGCGCCGTCATGGTGGATTGTGGGTGTCGGGGATGTTGCTCGGGGCCTCGCCCTGAAACCCGCCAAAGGGCATTGCCCCCTGGGATCCATGACTTTGCCGCATCTTCACGCTGGCGACGTGAATTCCAGTATCGCGCCGGTATAGGTTTCCACCACCTCGCTGAACGCCACGCCATCATGGCGCGACAGGACCGCACGGTTGCGCAGGATCTCGCCCGGGACCACGATCGCGCCCGATGATGCAGGCGGCAGCGCCTGTGCCTCCCACCCTGCGGGCAGCGGTGACCACAAAAGGGTCGAGTCCAGCGTGCGCCGGGTAAACCCCAGATCCGCGACGACATGGCCGAACGGCACGTCCGTCTGCTCCAGACGCGCATTCATCGCAGGCGTCAGGCGCGCAGGCACATACCAGTTATCGGCAAGCGAGAGGACATGCGACCCGCACGACAGGGCCACGCGGCGATGGCGCACGGGTTCATCCGCCCCCACGCCAAGGTCCGCGCGCACCTGCGCCGGGATGGCCATCCGTGTTTCGGGCAGGCGCCGCGCCAGCACCCGCGCGGGCGTGGCCATGGCGTGACGGGCGCACCAGTCCTCCAGCGTGACGGTCGCACTTGGCTGCGTCAGCAGGGCGACCTGCAACGTGCGGATTTCGGCCTGCATCCGCATCCGCGCCATGGGCGTATCGGGCCAGTCCGCGGCCATGGCCGTCCCTCCCCCTCCGAACAGCAATGCCGCGCCCAGCACGATGGCCGACAGGCGTGAACGGGGCGGGCCACCACGATGCCCGTCAGGTTTCCATGCGGTCCCCTGCCCCATGCGCGCGCCCCTCATGCTCAGGGCGCCATTTTCCGGCCGCCGAGGTGGATCGTGGCCTGCTGCGACTCATCCGTGGCGGACGATCCCAGCCAGACGCGGTATGTGCCTGACGGCATGCTCCAGCGGTCATGCTTCTCATCGAAATGCGCCAGCACGCGTGGCTCCAGCGTGACCGACAGTTCGCGGCTTTCGCCCGGTGCCAGCGTCACGTGCTGCCATCCCGCCAGACGCCGTCCCCCGCCATCGGGCAGGCGGACATAGACCTGCGGCACATCCACGCCCGGCCGCGTGCCGGTATTGCGCACCGTAAAGGTGGCGATGACATCATCCCCATGGTGCCGGACCCGCAGGCCATCATGGGCGAAGCTGGTATAGGTCAGGCCATAGCCGAACGGAAACAGCGGTTTTGCGTGCGTCCGGTCGAACCAGCGATAGCCGACCTCGCTGCCTTCGTCATAAACCAGTTCCTGATCGGTATGGAACTGCATCTCGAACACGTTGGTGGCCGTCACACCCGCGATGTCGGGATGGGCCAGTTGCGCGGGCGATGCGGGGAATGTCATCGGCAGGTGGCCGGCCGGGGCGACCTTGCCATACAGCAGGCGGGCGATCGCCGCGCCACCGCCCGAACCGGGATACCATGCCTCCATCACCGCGCCGACACTGTCCAGCCACGGCATCATGACGGGGTTGCCCGTTTCCATCACCACCACCGTGCGCGGATTGGCGCGCGCGACCGCAGCCACCAGCGCATCCTGATTGCCGTCCAGCGTCATGGCGTTGCTGGTGTCCATGCCTTCATAGGAAAACTGCGTCACGAACACGACCGCCACATCCGCCCTGCGCGCCGCATCCACTGCACGGGCGATGTCCGTGCCGGAGGTATAGGTCAGGCGCGCGGACGGGGCTTCGGCCTGCATCATGCGATAGGGCGCGGAGGGGAAATAGACGGGATCGCCCGGCCATTCCTTCTTGCCCGGTCCCTTGACCACGCCGATCGCGGGCGCACCGATCGGATCGACCTGGCTGGACCCCCCGCCAGAGATCACGCCCACATCGGCATGCCCGCCAATCACGGCCACCCGCGCGGTGGGCGACAGCGGCAGCAAGTTTCCACTGTTCTTCAGCAGGACCGCGCCTTCTTCCTCGTCCCTCTGGGCGGCGAGCGTATCGGTCACGACGTCAAGTGGCTGCATGACCGGCGGATGGTCCACCAGCCCCACGTCATACATGCTGCGGATGATGCGCTGCGCCATGTCGTCCACACGGCTGGCGGGAACGCGGCCCTCCTTGACGTCACGCGCCAGGATCTCGCGGAAATAGGGACGCGCGTCGGCATCGTCACCCGACGATTCCTGGTCCAGTCCCGCCAGTGCGGAGCGCGCGGAGGAATGGGTCGCCCCCCAGTCGGACATGACGAAGCCGGGATATTTCCAGTCCTGCTTGAGCACCTTCGTCAGCAGGTACGGGTTTTCGCAGGCATAGACATCGTTGACGCGATTGTACGAACACATGACCGAACCGGGATGCCCGACCTCCAGCGCGATCTCGAAGCCGAGCAGGTCGCTTTCACGCATCGCCGCATTGTCGATGTCCGCGCTCATGGTCATGCGCGAGGTCTCGAGGTCGTTCATCGCGAAATGCTTCAGCGTGGAAATCACATGCTGCGACTGGATGCCCGCGATGGTCGCCCCGACCACACGCCCCGTCAGCAACGGGTCCTCGCCCGCATATTCGAAATTACGCCCCCCGCGCGGGTCGCGCGTCAGGTCCGCGCCACCGCCCAGCAGGACATTGAGCCCCTGCCGCCAGGCCTCGCTGCCGATCATCGCCCCCCCCTGCCGGGCCATGTCCGGATCCCACGTGCTCGCGGTGGCAAGGCCGGAGGGCAGCCCGACCGCCTGCCCGTGCGGACGTATGTGCGAGGGATTGCGCAGGCCGAGGCCGGCGTCACCGATCTGCAGCGGCGGCAGGCCCGCCGGGGTCTTCAGGTAGGCGGCCGAGCCCAGCCCACCGGGCGGGATCGGGGCATTGCCCATCGTGCCGCCCCCATCAATGGTGAAAACCATCGACAGCTTGTCCTGCAGCGTCATGCGGGACAGCAGGTCGCGCGCACGGGTATCGGCCGTGGCCGGGGCGTCATGCCCGTGCCGCGCCTGCGCGCCGGGAGACAGCGCCACCAGACCGCCAAGCGCCACCGCGGACAGCAACACCAGTTTACGAGACATCGTCATGTGCCGATCATCCTCCCCATACCTATTGCAGAACCCGAAGACGCTGACACCAGACGCTGGCACGCCGCCCCCATTTGATCCCGAAGATGAACACCCCCCCGCCAAAAGTGCATGACCTATCGCAATGTCGGTCAGGAAAAATCAACGAATGGGACGTTATCATCAGGGACAGCCGATACAGACCTGCCCCATGGCGCAATCCCCGCAGACAGCAAAAAGCCCGGCCATCCCGAAAGGGGACGACCGGGCCGCCATGACTGGCTGGCAGTTATCGCGCCGGGTGCTGCTGCATCCCACGCGACCGCAGAGGCCTGCCTGATAAACAGCGGCGGACCAGACCGCCGTTGTCGCGCCTCAGTTCGCGGAACTACGCACGCGCATGTACATGATGATCGTCTGGCGCGGAACCGCGTTGAGGTCTTCGGCATCAACGTCGCGCGTGACGACATAATCACCGAACGCACCCGCCTGCGACGTGACCCAGCGGCCATACAGGCCTTCGAGCACCGGGGCCAGCCACGTGCCCGACGGCTCACCCGCGCTGCCGACCTGCGGCAGGTTTTCATGCACGATGCGCAGGGACTGGTCCTCGGGCAGGAGTTCGAGCGTCACGGTGCCCCAGCCAATCATGGCCAGCAGCGCGTTCAGTTCGATCTGCAGCTTGTCAACGGTCTGGCACGGCGGCGGCATGATGCGCGTGCCCATGCCCCGTCCAACCTCACGCAGGAGTTCGTTCCTGACCTCGATCCCGACCTGATCGTCAATTTCCCAGGACAGGGTCTGAAGAAACAGGGTGAAGTCCGGTTTTTTCTCATAAATTGTCATTACTGGTCCATAATAAGATAGTGAGCCGAGATCATGGCGCCGCCCTCATCCCAGTTGCCAGCCTTCTGGAAACGACCGGACAGGTCAAGGCGCAGCGAATGGCTGACGCGATAACCCACCCGTCCATCGAAACCACCAACAAGGCTGCCGACATCATCGCCGGGATACCGGGCCGATTCCAAGGATAGTTCAGCAGTAGATACACCCGCCAGCCCGTTCGCAAGGGTCTGATACAGCGGATTGGTCGGGAAGAAGGCCGAGCTGTGCTCATGGAACAGCTGATAGCCGATGGATCCGGTGACATCCCAGTCGAACAGGCCACTGTGACCGGAGTAGCGGACAGGCACCGTTGCCGCAAAGTAGGACTGCGGCGAGAAGTAGCCACCCTGCCCGTAGGTATAGAAGTCCTCGTTATGCTTGTACCCGAAATAGGTCAGGTTCACGCCCACGCGGACTTCATGCTTGCGGTTGCGGTAGACAAGGGTATTGGCCCCGAGCCCGCCTTCCACTTCGGTATTGCTCTGGACATGATGGCCGGTCTGGATGGCATAGCCACCACCACCATACAGGATCGTATTGCCCAGCGTGGCCTCGACCTGGCCATGGAAGTGGTTGGTGACGACGCCACCCCACTTCTTGCCGGTCAGGGCATCGGTCATCCCGCCATAGGACAAGACGCTGTTGGTGATGGAACGGCGTTCCCCACTGACACGGAAGGTCACCGGCCCGACACGCGGGGCGAATTCGACGCCGCCGATCACGTTCGGCAGCGTGAAGCCCAGCGGCGAGGCCCCGACATCCGCGCTGACCCAGTTATTGGCAAAACGCACATCCGGCGCCACACCCGCCTCGCGCCCGATCGTATCGGTATTGATGCGATGCTCCGCGCTGTTGTTCTGGTCCTGCAGGTTCCGTTCCAGGGCGAACAGGTTGGTGCCGAAACGCGGGATATCATACCCGGTCTGCGGCAGGTGCCCCGACGTCAGGAAGGTTGGCGTGGCGGTGAAGGTCAGCGCCGACGTGCCCGCCTGCAGCGGAATGCGCCCGACGATCGGCACCGAGGCCTCCGTCAGCGCCCCCATGCCGCGCGTGCCGGAACGGACGCGGAAGCCAAGCCCGGCATCGACGGACGGCGCAAGGTCCTCCGACAGGGTATGGATCTGCCCGTTGATGGACGACAGCATCTGGTCCGAAATCTCGGGCACGCTGCCCGCCGTGCTGTAGCCGTTTTCGCCCGGAGGCGCACCAAGCTGCAGCGCATGGCCATACGCATCACGGCGGAACGGGTTGGCTGTCGGCGGGGCGGTCGCCTGCGTCTCATCGCTGGCGGTGGCTTCCCCACGACTGATCTTGAGCTGCTGGAGGCGCAGTTCGTAGGCACGGCGCAGGTCGGACAGCGTACGTTCGCCATGCCCCGCCGCACGGTCCGCAACCGCCATGGCAAGCCAGCTACGCGCATCCATCGGCGACTGCTGGACCCCATCCTGGGCCAGTTGCATGGCCAGCCCGTCCTTGTTGTCGTTCGCTGCGGCCTGCACGGCGGCCTGCCGCGCGTCAAGATCCTGCGGGTTGTGGCGCAGGACGGACAGGTCGATGTCCAGCGCATGCCCGTACTTGCCGCGCCCGTTATACAGCCGCGCCAGCGCGAGCTTGGGCGAGGTGGCTTCCGGGTCGGCCTGCAGGGCGGGCGCAAGATGGTCATAGGCCGCGGCCTGGTCACCACGCTGGTTCAGCAGGTCCGACTGCGCAACCGAAATCCCCATCCGCAACTGGATCAGCGTCTGGCGCTGGTCGGGCGACATCGCCGAACCGGTCGCGGTCCCGCTGCCATCGCCAAGTGGGGCGAGAAGACGCGCGGCGGCAACCGGGTTGCTGATCTTCATGTATTCGGTGGCATAGGCCAGCCGCTGCTCGGTCGTCAGGTCCGCCGTATGCGTGGAGGCGATGCGCAGCGCCATGTGCGCATGCAGCATGTCGCCCCGCTGGCGGAACAGGTCGGCCACGGCCACGCCACGCGCGCCCGTCGGGTCCGGCACGGCCAGCGCCTCGCGCACGAGCGGGGTGGGGTTGGACACCATCGACAGGCGGGCGGCAAGGTCGGCCTTGATCGCCATTTCATCGGCGATCGTGCGGATGGCCGGTGAATACTCGTCCGGCGACAGACCGGCCAGAAGCCGGCGCGTCAGGGTATCGTTGCCATTGCCCGACGCATACAGGATCGCTGCCTGGTAATCGTCCGGCGTGCGCGGACTCGTCAGGAGCGGGCGCATGACGTTCGACGCTTCGGCACTGTCACCCTGCTGCTGCAGCGCGTTGGCAAGGTTGATGCGCAGCCACGGATCATCCGGATCCTTGGCCATGGCCTGCCGCAGCAGGCTGACCTTCTGTGCAGAATCGGTGGTGCGGGCGGCTTCGGCCATGATGCCCGAAACCTCGATCTGCTGCACCTGCGTGCTGTACCGGCCACCAAGGCGCGACAGCAGGGCGTTGGCTTCGCTCTCCTGCCCCTCGCCCATCAGGACGCGGGCCAGCCCCATCAGCGCGATGGGATTGTCGCCATTGCGCGCAAGGACCGCACGGTAATTGCGTTCCGCCTCACCCGTCTGGCCGGTCGTGCGCTGCAGGTCCGCAAGCATCAGCGTCGCGCCCTCGGACTGTCCGGGCTGGCGTGCCAGCGACATCAGGCGCTGCTCGGCTTCCTGTGTCTGCCCGCTCGCGATCAGGCGGCGGACGGTGCCATATTCCTCGCCCACGGCCATGCCGGCCAGAGCCGGGCGCCAGTGCCCCGCACTCTTGGGATCGGCGGCGATCGCCTCCTCAAAGTAGCGGTGCGCTTCATCGTTATGGCCCCCGCGCATGGCGACAAGGCCGAGGCCGCCGAGTGCATCGGCATCCTTCGCATTCAGGTTCAGCGCGTTCTGGAAGTCCGCCTGCGCTGCGGACAGCCGCCCGGCATTCAGCGCCTTGAACCCGTCCTGCCGCGCCAGCGCGCCCTTGTCAGGCGGGCCGCCCGACGGTTCCGTCATATGGGTCCGCAGCGCGGTGTCCGACGGATGCGCATCCAGCCACTGCTGCATCAGCGGTAGCGTCTCCGGCGTGACCGGCAGCCACGACAGCGTCTGGCGATATGATTTTTCCGCGGTCGCTGCTTCCACCGGGGCGGAGGCACGGTATTTCTCCAGCGCCTGGAGACGCTGCAGCCCCTCCATCCGGGTGGCAGGCTGATAGGTCAGCACCTGCGCCAGCGCCAACTGTGCACGGAAATCCGAAGGATTGGTCTTGACCAGGCTGACAAGTCCGTCACGCGCGGCATTCGCCTGCCCCGGGACGCCCGCCAGCGTCTGGTAATATTCAACCGCCAGAGACGGCGTCGGCGTGGGGCCGTTGAACAGGTGCTGGTACACCTCCACCGCCTGGTCGCTATGGCCCGATGCCGCAAGCGAGCGCGCATGCGCAAGGTCAGGCTGCGAAATCGCCTGTTCATGCAGCAGGTCGTTCAGGCGGCTTTCATACGCACTGCCGGGTGCGGCCTGATGCAGGCGGCGCTGCGTATCAAGGGCGGCGTCGCGATTGCCGATCCGCGACTGGTATTCGCCCTGCGCTTCCAGCAGGTCGATCGAATCCGGTGCAAGGCGCGCGGCACTCTGCAGGGACTGGCGCGCGTTGTCGTACTGGTGCTGCTGCATCCAGAAACGGGCCTGCTGCACCAGCCTCTGCACCACGGCGGCCTGCCCGCTCTGGACGGGGGTCACGGCCCCCGCCTGCATCATGGTGGTATTGGCAGGAGCCTGCTCCGCTGCCTGCTGTGCCCGTGCACCGTTCGCCTGCAGCAACAGGCCTGCAGCGCAGGTCGTTGCGAGAAGACCGGCGGACAGGGACGAAGCATATCGTTTATGGGTCACGACTTGCGCCTCTCATCCTCAAGCTGCTTGAAACGCCGGGCAGCATGCCGCGCCAGGGCCCGTGCAAGGACACTGACAATCAGAACACATCCCAACAGGCCGACAAGCAGCACATGAACCGGCCTGTTGTGCATATACCAGTCAGGCCACAGCCAGACCGGCAGGGAACCGATCGTATAGACCGGCGAATTACGGAAGGACGAAAGCTCCTCACCGTGCGCAAGGACCAGATCCCCCTGGAACTTGGCCTGTTGCTTGCGCTCTCCCATCATCTGGAGAAGGTTGTTCAGCCCCGCCCCGTCGGCGGACAGCAGCGCCAGAACCGTGCGGCCCGCTGTCAGGGGGGATTCCGCCTCGACCATCGCACCGACGCCACCCGTCAGCGGGCTGTCGACATCCTGCGGCTTGCTGTCACGTTCACGATACGCCGTCAGCGGGTCATCAATCGCCTTCAGGACAGTATCCAGCGTGGAGACATGCAATGCAGTGCGCAGGTGGCCATCCGAAATCTCGTAGGACGAGCGCGACAGCAGCGGGGCGATCTCGGCACCGGACGCCAGGGTCGAGATGACCAGCAGGTTGCGGTCGGCCACGTCACTGACATGGTCGGCCGACACGATGTCCACGCCCGCAACCGGATACCATGTCGCCGCCCCCATGAAGCCCATCAGGTCAAGATAGGCCCCGACCACGGCCGCGTTCGGATGTTCCGGCAGCACGACCGCCGTATGCGACAGGTCCGCATAGGTCGTGAAAGGGAAGCCGACCGTCGCCATGTAGGCAAGATTGGGCATCTGGGCGATGTGATAGGCGCGGGAGAAATCGATGGTGGAGTCCGGATCGATCCCGAGATGGAACGCATTGCTGGCGGCGCTGCCCTGGCAGACACCATGGGCCAGGGACAGGGCATTGAAGTAGAAATGCAACTGGTCCTGACCGAACACGGTCCAGGGCGGCACGTCGAGGTCATGCACCTGCATGCCGGCCGAGGGGTGGACAAGGCCGATATTCTGCAGGATGCCGTTCGGTTCACGCAGCCCATAGGAATGCAGGTACACATCGTTGATGCCGACATCGAGACGGGCTTTCTCGACATCCTTCTCCGCACCCGCCGGCGAACGGAAACGCACCTGCATCTTGTACGGGCGGTCGCGCCACGTATAAAGGTCGGGCGAGATACGGAACGGAACCGACAGCACACCGGACGTAAAGCCCGTTTCCTGCAGCTTCTCGGGCGTGACAAGGTCCTTGAAGCGCACCGGATGGTTCATCGCGATGAAGGATGGCGCATCGTTGGGCTTGCTGGGCGCGACGTCCACCGGCGCCACGTTCATGTGGCTGTCAGCCGGCAGGGGCGCGGAACTGAAGGCGATGCCCTTGCTCGCGGTGATGACCTCGTCGCGGTCACGGCCGGTCACCACCAGGATCGTGGCATTCGTGTCTGACGGGTTCGGCAGTTCAAGGATGGCCGGACCGGTCACCTGTGGCTGCCCGAGGCTGGTCGGCAGTTCGTCGGCCACGCCAATCAGGATGGCATTGCCAACCTTCGGAATGGTGGAGGAAACCGGGAAGTTCACGCCAAGGAAGTCGGTCTGCTTGCCAAACCACGATGCGAGGATACCGGCAGCCTTGAGGATCTGCGGATCATAGGTCTGCGCCAGGATCATGGGAACCGTGACGTGCTGGTGCACGTTCTTGTCATAGAACGGCTGCGGCAGACGCGACAGCAGGCGCCGCGGCGGCAGTGCGATGGTCGTGATCTGGAGCTGCGAATTCTCCGAGATCGTCGCCCACATCGTATCGTTCGTGATGTCCGAACATCCCTTTGACCCGGAGGCGAAGTTGAAGTTCAGGCGGTTGCCACTGACGAAGAAGATCGGGTTGATCTCGAACGAGATGGGACCGAATGTCGGGTGTGCCGGATCGGGGCGCAGCGTGCCGATGAACTGTTCGTTCAGCGTCATGGTCACGGAATTGGTTTCCGGACGCAGGTTCGGCGACATCGAACCCGACAGCACAAGCCGTGCCGAGGTCACAAGCTGGTCGGCAGGAATGCCGAACTCGATCCCCTGCAGCGGTGCAAGGCCGCGCATCGTGATGGAGCCTGCGGCGCCAAGGTCCCTGAGCGTATAATTATGGACCGTCGCCGTGTCGGGCGTATTTTCCGCATTGTCCACCATCGCATCCGCGCTGTCCGCCGCAAGCGGCTGCCCCGTGGGGCTGCCGGGTGCCGCGGCCACTGGATCGGACTGGCCCGCGCCATTATTGGTCGGCAGCAGGGCCGGCAGCGGCGGCAGGTCGGTGGTTTCGGGCTGATGGACCGGCGCCTTGGCGGCAATCGCCTTGCTGGCCGCCGGCGCGGCCTGCGCCGAGGACGCGAATGTCAGCAGGGCCAGAAGCGAAACCATTTTCACGGTTCCCTTCAGCATGCGCTCCTGACGGTCGGACTTGTTCGCATCATCCGGCAGGGCATTGCCCTTGTTGGCATCGCCACCGCGGGCCGGGCCCTTGCTGTGGACGATGTCGCCGCTGGAACGGAACAGGCCCTTGACGCTGAGCACCATGTCCAGAAAGCTGAGCAGGGGACGGTCAGGCTTGTAGTTGCCCCAATCGACCCACGCATCGGCACGGCCGAACACCATGCGGATGACCGCGAATTCCTGCTGCAGGTTATCGATGCTCCAGATGAAGATGCTGCGCCCGCTGGAACTGCGGATGAGCTTGGCCGGAAGGTTCAGTTCCTCCCCATCAAGGACCGTGCGGACATATACGGGCGTGGGGCCGGAGATCTTGCCGGGCCAGGACATCTTCACCGCCGCGCCACCCATGGACAGGTCCTCGGTCAGGCCGGTGGTGACGATGGCGCCATCCGCGCTGGAAACCTCCACCGGGATGACGGCGGGAATACGGTGACTGTTGCGCTTCTGCTGGGTTTCACGCCCCACCGCAATGGCCGCGAGGATGATGATCAGGCTGAGCAGCGCCCATGCGGAGTTCAGCAGGTAGGCGCGTTCCGCGATCTGGTCGAGATGGCCAAAGGACAGTTCATAGATACCGCGCACCAGGCCACCGAACATGATGATGCCAAGGATGACGTTCGGATAGACGGCGCCAAGGTCGAAATAACCTTTTTCAAGCAACCCGCCCTTGTCCGTCACGTTGAACTTGCCGCGCGAGGGGCTGAGCAGGGTCACGATCGTCACGCGCACCAGGAACAGCGCCATCGTGGTTTCATAGACCTCACTCCAGAAGGAGTAGCGCCAGCCCTTGTTGATCTTCGACGCCGTGCCGACGGCATGGAACATGTGTGGAATGGCGTAGGCAAGAAGCGCCAGCGGGGAGGCCGCGATGATGTTCTGTCCCAGGAACAGGAACGCCAGTGGCGAACTGAGGAAGATGACGCGCGGCACCGCGAACAGGAACGACGTCATGGCCGACAGGTAACAGAGCCGCTGCCCCCATGACAGTCCCTTCCCCAGCAACGGATTGTCGATGCGGAAGATCTGCAGCATGCCACGCGCCCAGCGCACGCGCTGACCGATATGTAGGATCAGGCGTTCCGTCGCGAGGCCACCGGCAAGCGGGATGCGAAGATAGGCCGTGGACCAGCCCAGACGCTGCATCTTGAGCGCGGTATGCGCGTCCTCGGTCACGGTCTGGGTCGCAAATCCGCCGATCTGTTCAATCGCGGTGCGACGCAGGATCGCGCACGATCCGCAGAAGAAGGTCGCATCCCAGAAGTCGTTGCCGTCCTGCACCACGCCGTAGAACAGGTTGCCTTCGGGAGGGGTGCGGTAACCGGCGGACAGGTTCCGCTGGAACGGATCGGGGGAGTAGAAGTGATGCGGTGTCTGCATCAGTGCGATCTTCGGATCCTCCACCATCCAGCCCATCGTCAACTGGAGGAAGGCGCGGGTCGGGACGTGATCGCAGTCAAAGATCAGGATGTAGTCGCCATCCGTATGGTCGATGGCGTAGTTGAGGTTACCGGCCTTTGCGTGTTCGTTGGTGGGACGGGCGATGTAATTCGCGCCACACTCCCTGGCGAACTCCGCGAATTCGGGACGGCGGCCATCATCGAGGATATGGACCCGCACCTTCTCGGGCGGCCAGTCAATGCCAAGCGAGCCCAGCACCGTCAGGCGGACAATGCTCAGTTCCTCGTTATAGGTCGGGACGAAGATGTCGACCGTCGGCCATTCATCGATATTCGCCGGCAGCGGCAGCGGCGCACGGTGAAGTGGCGCAATCGTCTGGAAATAGCTGAGGAACAGCATCATCAGGGCATAAAGTTCCGCCAGGAGGAGCATTGTCCCCAGCAGGCCCTGCAACCATGTATCAAATGAAAGCGTTTCAGTCAGACGCCACGTCAGGTAACGCAGCGAAACCAGACCTGACAGTACCTCGAGGAAAATCTGTGACCGGCGGCTGGGCTTGTGACCGACAACAAAAAAGATCACGACACATACAAATGCCACAATCAACTGCTGTTCTGGCGGCAGGGTTACGGACGTAGCCGCAATCAGCGCACACAAGCCAAAAACACCGATAAGCAGTCCCACACCACGAATGGAAAGAATTTTTCCCACCCAGCGGGACATTCCTGACTCTGACTGCGTTGACGACCGAACCTCTGGCATAAACAACTCGTCCGAAATGCTGTAAAACAGAAAGATTACGTCAAAAAAACCTGACCCCGACCATCTGTGGTCATGTCGGGGAAAAGCGGGCCCGCCCAGGCAGCAAAGCATCGCCGGGGCCAAAGACAGAACGAATCGTCGAGCCGATGCGAAGACCGGACTTCCCCTGCCGCCACCGTTTCATGGGTGGCCGCAGGGGCAGGTGATCTCCTGAACTAGCTGAACTCAGGAACCTTCTTCGCTTTCGCGACGGCGCAGCAGCGCCTCGCGCAACGTCGGCCGGGGATTAAGCATCTCCGTCGCACGACCACCAAGCGTCATGAACACTTCCGTCATGGTGGGCGACCCGTCGGGGGACGGGATGGGGCTGCCGGGCTGGGAGGCCTGTGTGGAATTCGTGTCTGTCTTGGTCATGCTGGTCACCCTGGAAACATTGCTACGAACTGATCGCGTGGACGCCACGGGAAAGAATTTTCTTTCTTCGCGCGCTTCACGGACGCCCTGAAAGAAAAAGCTCAGGTCGCCGGGGCGTGGACGCTCCCGCGGGCTGAGGCGCGCCTTTGGAACAGGACTCCATTCATCGACGACACCCCTGTCCATCGGGTCCCCACTTATGGGCGATACCGATGGGCGGGGGGAAGAGTTCATTGAAAGCGAAGGCACACGTGAAGCCGCAGGTGCCGTCCGCGCCGGACGCACCGGGGGACGGGAGAAGGGCTCCACCATGCGGGTCGTGTCCGGGCGCGGCTGCGCCGCCGGGGGGGCGACCGGCGCGGGGGCCGCAGGCGGCATCATGTTCGCATAGGGCACCGATGCCGGGTCCGGCGCGGCAGGCGGCGCCTGTTCGGCAACCGGCGGAACAGGCGGCGGCACGGTGTCCTGCACCGGCGTCTCGGGCGCAGGGGTCGGGGCGGCGGCAACGGGGGCCGCAGGTTCGGGCTGTGCCGGCGTGGCCGCAACAGCAGGGGCCGGCGCGACAGGGGCTGGTGCTGCCGGGGCGGGAGCCACCGGCTCTGCCGGAACCTCGGCCGCGACCGGGGCCGGCTTCACCTCGGCCGGGGCAGGCGCAACCGGTTCGGCCTCAGGCTGCGGCGCGGACTGGGCCGCGACATCGGTATCAGGCGTGGAGTCGCCCGTTTCCTCTACCTTCTCTTCATGTTCCAGTTGATCCAGCCGTTTTTCGACCTGCGGGGGCACCGTTGTCGGCTCAAAGGAACGGTCGACAAACGGCCGGTAGGAATAGCCCCCTCCCTCAACGCCGAAGGAACGCAGGACCCGCTGAAAATCCTGCGGACTTTCGGCCCGCTTTCCCCCAGCGACATCATCAGACCCTGAAGCACTCACTTTATAGTCTCCTCTGCCCGCGCGATGTAAACGAGCAGCGTCAACGCTGCAGAATAGTAATCGGGCGCATGGTCCAGTGTCGGGAGTTCCCCGGCAGAATCAAGCCCCGTACATTCGGCAACCGCAAGATATCCGGGCGGGGCGTTGTATGGCGAACGCGCCCCGGTCGTCAGGTCAACCCACCCCGGCAGGGCACTGGCCCCGAAATTGTTCCAGAAGCGGCTGAAATCAGCCAGCACGTCCGGCGCCAGCATATGCGCCCAGTAAAGGTAGAGCGGCACACGAATCGCATCATAGGAGAAGCGCGGCGGCCATCCCGGCGCGATCGACAGCGCGCCGGTGGTGCGGTTGACCGCCAGCCAGTCGGGAGGCAGGCGCCATTGCCCGAAACGCCCGGCGGAGACAAGGCGCAGCCCGTCCTTCATGACCGTGCGCCAGCGCGGGTCCGCCGTCAGGTCGAACGCCTGCAGCAGCGAAGGCATCACGTAATAGGACAGGTTGAGGATCACGCTGTCCTTTTTGATGAACCCGGTCTTGCCGGGCATCAGGACGACATACGGCCCGACCTTCATCGTCATCAGGTTCACGACATCGCCGTAGATGGCCATGGCGTCCTGAACGAAGTCGGCACGCTTGAACCGCTTGCCCGCCCGCCCCAGCGCCAGCGCGATCAGCAGGTCGCCATCGGTTGCGTTGTTCTTGTCAGGCACCGGCGGCTGATGGCCGCTGAGGTAGCGCCAGGAAAACAGCTTGTCATCGGTGTGCTGCAGGTTGGTGCGTGCCCAGACCCATATCGCCTCGAACGCGGCGAGGTCACCTGCTTCCGCGGCGAACAGCATGCCGTAGCCCTGCCCCTCGCTGTGGGATTCGCCACCGTTGCCCGTATCAATGATACGCCCGTCGGAGCGCAGGTACTTGCTGCGGAAGATGGCCCACTGCTGCATGACCGGATCGGGGGCGGCATCGTCCGCGGATGCGTTGCCGGACAAAAGCATCTGAGCACCTCCCATCGCCGCCATGACCGACATAAAGGAACGCCGCCCGACCCCGCGTGCGGTCGGAGAATTCTTTTCTTCAGTCATCATGGAAATCAACTGCATCAGACCTTACATATCCTCAAAGACGCGCATCCAGGGCACCACAGAAACCGGTCGCCAACACCATGGAACCATGATGGGCAGCGGACCCCGTCCCTGCGGCGGATCCATGCATGCCCCTTACGGCTCCCGAAAAATATCCGGACCGGATACAGCACAATTCCCGAAAAGCATCCCCGGTCATGGATTTACTTGGGATATCGCCTGCACCGCGCTCCGATCATAATCATCGCCCCGCCCTTGGCAAACAATGGCAAAGCCCATGCCACGATACGGCCCGACGGAAGTTGTAATTTTATCACAAGCCCCGATCCCGCAATTCCCGCACCATGCAGGAACCCGCACCGGGGACCTTCCCTCGCCAGGGCAGGTGCCGCCTGAACAAACCAGACGCCCCATACCCGAAAGCTTAAGTCGGTGTAATAATATTCTTACGTTCGAAGAAAATTGGAAACCCGAAAGATATTTAAAATTTCAATCCGGGTTGATGCAGATCAATGACACTCATCTGCTGGCAAGTGGCGACGTGCCAATTTTGTATTATATTTACATCTTTACGGACCACAATGGAAAACAGCGGGACAGGAACCTGAAAAAGCAAGTAAAGCGCGCCCCTGCCCCTTTTGTGTGCCCGCTGGCATATCTGCCGGACAGGTCCTGCCGCAGGTTACGGCAGGCGCTCGTCAAGGGTGGCATCATTGGTGATGAACAGCCGCCGCATCATGTCATCGCGCGCGGACATCTTCAGGATATCGGCCAGCGTCCAGCGGTCCAGCACCTCCATGAACGCATCGAGCGCTGTGCCAAGGACAAAGTAGAACTGGCAGAATCCGCTCAGCACACATTCCTCGGCCTCGGTCTTGGGGCGCATGCACGATACCAGTTGCCGCTCTTCCTCGGTCAGGCGCACGACCGCGCCGATCCGGATCTCGTCCGCGGCCTGGCCCAGTTCGATCCCGCCGCCACGGCCGCGCACCGTGCGGATCAGGCCCGCACGCCCCAGCTTGTGGACGACCTTGACCATGTGGGTTTCCGACACCCTGTTGGCCTGCGCCACCTCACGTATCGAAACGCGCGTGTCGGGACGCAACGCCACGTAAAGCAGAACCCGGAGGGCATAATCGGTATGCAGGGTCAAACGCATCTAATCTGTTCGCATCTTCCGAAATGAAGGCGGGACATTACCACACGGCGTAATGACGGCCGCATTCCGCCCTGAAGCGTAAAAAACGATAATATTCCACACCCTACCGAAAAAAGCTTCCGCTATATTTCCATATAAGATTTATTGTGTTTTTGTATATATTGCGCGCCACATGCAATATTGGCCAATAACCGGGAACTGTCCGGCGCAGGACTTAAGCTTGTGGGCGCATGGATTGAAAAGGTGAGAAGGCACGAACATGCCACCGATCCCGGCAGAAACGTGCCGCAGAACCAATGGCGTCCCGTACGGGATTCGAACCCGTGTTGCCGCCGTGAGAGGGCGGTGTCCTAGGCCTCTAGACGAACGGGACAGGGCCGAAGGCGCTTCTAGAGGATTGCGGCCACCGACACAAGCGGACAAATCCCCCAAAATGCGATCTGCATGCTTTTTTCTTCCGCGATGGCCGGTTTCAGGGCGAAACCTGCAGGCGCCCGATGATGCGGTTACGGGCAAGGTCCCAGATGATGACACGGTCCGCCCCACCGCCTGTCAGCGCCACCGCCAGCGTCGTGTCCCCCTGCCGCGCAAGCGAGGTGACATGCGTGCCCGCAGGTTCATCCAGCACCAGCCGCCCCAGATCCTGCGGCAGCACGGCCTGCGCGCCCGTGCCGGCCGCAGCCTGCACCGGTTCCGGCGCGCTGTCGCGGGGATGCGAAATCCGGTGCACCAGCACACCCACCAGCACCAGCGATCCCACCGCCAGCAGAACCCCCATGCCGATCACCGCCGCAAGCAGCGCGCGCGACCCCTGTTTTTCCATCGTGTGCTTTCCGTTTCCGAACGCGAGTTTTTCCATTACATGGACGCCCCATGACCCAAGACATCCAGCCTGCCCCCGTCATTGCCACCGTCGGGGATGCAGGGCAACGCACCGACCGCTTCATGGCCGACACGATCGGCACATTGTCGCGTTCGCGCATCAAGTCCCTGATGGAGGCCGGGCACCTCCTGCGCGATGGCGTGGTGCTGCGCGATCCGGCCGACCCGGTGCGCGCGGGCATGCGTTATGAACTGCGGGTGCCCGCCGCCGCCCCGGCGACACCACAGGGGCAGGACATCGCGCTCGACATCCTGTTCGAGGACCGCGACCTGATCGTCATCGACAAGCCGGCGGGACTGGTGGTGCATCCCGCGCCGGGGAACGAGGACGGGACGCTGGTCAATGCGCTGCTGGGCCATTGTGGCGACAGCCTGACGGGGATCGGCGGCGAACGTCGCCCCGGCATCGTGCACCGGCTGGACAAGGATACATCGGGCGTCATGGTGGCGGCCAAGACCGAACTGGCGCACCAGGCGCTGTCCGCCGCCTTTGCCAGTCGCGATATCGAACGTGCCTACCAGGCGGTGTGCTGGGGTGTGCTGACCCCCACTACGGGATCGTTCGATGGCGCGATCGGGCGCGACCGGCGCGACCGCAAGCGCATGGCCGTCATCAGCAATGGCGGCGGCAAGCATGCCCTGACCCATTACCGCACGCTCGATACCTTCCATGGCAGCCTCAGCCATGTGGAATGCAAGCTCGCGACCGGGCGCACGCACCAGATCCGGGTGCATTTCGCCCATGCGGGACACGCGCTGGTGGGGGATCCGACCTACCTGCGGCGCATTCCCGCCGCCGCGCGCGGCCTCCCTGCCGACGCCCGCGCCGCGGCACTGGATTTCCCCCGCCAGGCGCTGCATGCCGCGCGCCTTGGCTTCGTGCATCCACGCACGGGCGAACACCTGCTGTTCGAGACGCAGCCCCCGCGCGATTTCCAAGACCTGCTTGCCGCGATTGGCTGATATTAAGGCGGTTTAATGCGGCTTTCCTTGACGCCACCGCCAAGGGACAGTATCGCTTGGAACTGTTCGCCGGGGCCGACGCCCCCAGGCTAACTGGACGTCCTGCACGATATCGCCCATTCCGGGGATGTCCTGTGGGGACGACAACAAGTCCAGTCGTGCGTCTCTCGGAAAACGGCTGCAACCCGTCGGTCGCCTGCTCGTTACAGACTGACCCCGCCAGCTTGTTTATCCGGACACAGGAGTCCGATTCTGATGGCCTCTTCTTCCGCAATTCTATCCGGTCCCGAACACAACCTGTCAAAGTACCTTCGGGATATCCGCAAATTTCCGATGCTCTCCCCCGAGGAAGAGCTGAAACTGTCGCGCCTGTGGAAGGAAAAGGGCGACACGGAAGCAGCACACAAACTGGTCACCTCCCACCTGCGTCTGGTGGCAAAGATCGCGATGGGCTATCGCGGTTATGGCCTGCCGGTGGGCGAACTGATCAGCGAAGGCAACATCGGCATGATGCAGGCCGTGCGCCGTTTCGATCCCGAACGCGGGTTCCGTCTGGCCACATATGCCATGTGGTGGATCCGCGCCGCAATTCAAGAATACATCCTGCACAGTTGGTCGCTGGTGAAGATCGGCACCACCGCCGCGCAGAAAAAGCTGTTCTTCAACCTGCGTCGCCTCAAGGGGCAGATGCAGGCCATCGACGATGGCGACCTGCAGCCCGAACAGGTGGACAAGATCGCAAAGTCGCTGGGCGTTCCGGAACAGGACGTCGTCAACATGAACCGGCGGCTGTCCGCCCCGGATCACAGCCTGAACGCCCCCCTGCGCGCCGACAGCGAAGGGGAATGGCAGGACTGGCTGGTGGATGACCACGACAACCAGGAACAGACCCTTGCCGAAAACGAGGAGTATTCCGGGCGCAAGGCGCTGCTGGCCAATGCGATGAAGTCCCTGAACGAGCGTGAACGCCATATCCTGACCGAACGCCGCCTCAAGGACGATCCGGCGACCCTCGAAGACCTGTCGCACGTCTACAACATCTCGCGCGAACGGGTGCGCCAGATCGAGGTCCGCGCCTTTGAAAAGGTGCAGAACGCGATGAAGGCCGAAGTCGCGGCCCGGCGTGAGGAACATGAAAAGGCCCACAAGGGCTGAAACAACGCTGGCGGAACCATGAAAAACGGCCCGGGAGAGCAATCCCCCGGGCCGTTTTCATTATCTTACTGAAATCAATAAAAGTTTTTGGGTGTCGCCTTTTTTCAAAAAGGCGACGTCTCTTTGAAGCTTTTTAGATCAAAAGCTTCACCAAAAACTTTTGTCCTTCTTCCTCAATCCTCGAACGGGTCGCGCATCAGGATCGTGTCGTCACGTTCCGGGCTGGTGGACAGCAGGGTGACCGGCGCCTCCACCAGTTCCTCGATCCGGCGGACATACTTGATCGCCTGCGCGGGCAGGTCCGCCCACGAACGCGCGCCATGGGTCGTGCCTTCCCAGCCCTCCATCGTCTCGAACACCGGGCGGATGCGCGCCTGTGCCGCGGGGGCAGACGGGAAATGCGTGGTCTTCACCCCGTCGAGTTCATAACCGACGCAGATGCTGATCTCCTTGAGGCCATCGAGCACGTCAAGCTTCGTCAGCGCCAGTCCGTTGACGCCCCCGACGCGCACGGCGCGACGCACCAGCACGGCATCGAACCAGCCACAGCGGCGCGGACGACCGGTGACGGTGCCGAATTCATGCCCGCGCTCGCCCAGCGTGCGGCCCATCTCGTCATGCAGTTCGCTGGGGAACGGCCCCTCGCCCACGCGGGTGGTGTAGGCCTTGGCGATGCCCAGCACGAAGCCGACGGATGTCGGGCTGACGCCGCTGCCGGTGCCTGCATTCGCCGCGACCGTGTTGGAGCTTGTGACATACGGGTAGGTCCCGTGGTCCACGTCAAGCATGACGGCCTGCGCGCCCTCGAACAGGATGCGCGACCCGGCGCGGCGGCTGTCGTCAAGCAGGTCCCATACGGGGGCCATGAACGGCAGCACACGCGGCGCGATACCGGTCAGGAACGCCATCAGTTCGTCCTTGGTGAAGGTCGCGGCCCCCAGACCACGCAGCAGCGTGTTGTGGTGCAGCAGCAGTTCGTCAAGCTTCCAGTCCAGCGTCTCCGGCTCCGCAAGGTCGCACAGGCGGATCGCACGGCGCGCCACCTTGTCCTCGTACGCGGGGCCGATGCCACGGCCGGTCGTGCCGATCTTGCGCTCGCCACGCGCGGCCTCACGCGCGCGGTCAAGCGCACCATGCACCGGCAGGATCAGCGGCGCGTTCTCCGCGATTTTCAGCGTGTCGGGCGTGACCTTCAGGCCCTGCGCCGTCACACGGTCGATTTCCTTGAGCAGCGCCTCGGGATCGACGACGACGCCGTTGCCGATCACGCCCGTCTTGCCACGCACCAGCCCCGAGGGCAGCAGCGACAGCTTGTAGGTCTGGTCGCCCACCACCAGCGTATGCCCGGCATTGTGGCCGCCCTGGAACCGCACGACGATGTCCGCGCGGCTGGCCAGCCAGTCAACGATCTTGCCCTTGCCCTCGTCACCCCACTGGGTGCCGATAACGGTGACGTTGGACATGTACTGCTCCTCGCTCTGCTTCTCTGACGATCCGGATGCGCATCGTCAGGCGCGACCGGAAGGAAATCCATGATGATGAAAGAAAAAACTCAGTCCGCCTGACCCGCGCCCTGCACCGGCTCCAGCTTTCCGCCAACCGCGACGAAGGCGCAGCCGAGGCGGTGCGCCTCCGCCGCCGGGTCGGCAATCTCGCCCAGGGCCGCGACCGTCGCATATCCCTGCGCCCGCAGCGCCTGCCCCACACGCGGGTCCATCCCCCACGGCACGAACACCCGCATGCGCCGCGCACGCGGGGGCGCCACACGCAGGATCACGTCCGGACGCAGCGTCAGCCCGCAGGCGGGTTCATCGTCATTGGAACGATAACGCCCACCCCGGCCAAGTTCCTCCTGCCGGCCCAGCGCGTAAACGCTGACGCACACGCCGGTATGGTACTGCCACCCGCGGAATTCGACCGGATCGACCGTCAGGCGGATACCCGGCACCCGCTTTTCAATGGCCGCAACCGTGGCCGCCAGACGGTCGCTGTGCACGCGCGCGGCATCAGGCAGGCTGACCCGCGACAGGACATCAAGCGCACGATGCGCCGACCCCGCCGCATGCAGCAGTTCCGTCAGCACCGGGGCCAGCGCCCCACCATGGCGTGCTACGGCGGCCGCGTCCTTGCGGTCCAGCGCGCGCAGCAGGGCGGAACGGGCCACCGGGGTCAGTGGCTCCGCAGCCAGCAGCGCGGTCGTCAGCGGCGGCATCGTCAGGTCGAAGGAAACATGCGGCACGCCCAGCACCTGCAATGCCTCGGCGCCCAGCGCCACGATTTCCGCATCCGCGACGGGCGTGTCGGGACCGATCAGTTCGATGCCCGCCTGCAGGATCTGCCGGTCGGTATCGCGCGCAGGCCCGCCCATCATCACGCACGCCCCGGCATAGGACAGGCGCAGCGGCCGGGGTTCATTCGCAAGGCGGGTGGCCGCGATCCGCGCGATCTGTGGCGTCATGTCGGGACGCAGCGCCATCATCCGGCGCGTGTCGGGATCCATCAGGCGGAAGGTCTGTTCCGCGACAGCCGCCCCCGACCCCGTCAGCAGCGTCTCCTCGAACTCCAGCAGCGGCGGCGAAACCCGGTCATATCCATGGGTGGCGAACACCCGCATCAGGGTTTCAAGTCCGCTGGCCTCCGCCTCTGCCGCGGGGGGCAGCACATCGACGAAACCGGCAGGCAGCAGCGCGGGATTGAGGGGCGGGTCATCCGTCATGGTTCGGGCCTATGTCTTGGCGTGCGCGCATCAGGCGGCAGGACGTGGTGCCATGCACCACGCACACGGGGCGGAAAAGGGATCAGATATAGGTCGCGCGGACCTGCGCATGCGCCCAGTCGAGCCACGGCACGACCGCCGCAAGGTCCGAGGACTCCACCGTCGCCCCACCCCACAGGCGCAGGCCCGGCGGCGCATCGCGGTAGCTGCCGACATCCATCGCCACACCTTCGGCCGCCAGCAGCGCCACGATCTCCCGCGCGGCCTTCGTCTGCGTCTCATGGTCCAGCGCGGTGAACCACGGCGCGACGATACGCAGGCAGATGGCCGTGCTGGAGCGATGGCGCGGCGACGCGGCAAGGAAGGAGGCCCAGTCGCTGCGTGCCTCCCATTCCTCGATCACGGCGAGGTTGGCGCGACTGCGCGCGATCAGTCCCTTAAGGCCACCGACCTGCTCCGCCCAGCGCAGTCCATCGAGCGCATCCTCCACACACAGCATGGAGGGCGTATTGATCGTATCGCCGTGGAAGATACCTTCGATCAGGCCGTTCTTGTTCGTCAGGCGGAAAATCTTGGGCAGCGGGCGCGGCGCGAGCTGCGAGGTCAGGCGTTCGACCGCGCGTGGCGACAGGGCGAGCATGCCGTGCGCGGCCTCCCCGCCCAGCACCTTCTGCCACGACCATGTCACGACATCGAGCCTGTCCCACGGCAGGTCCATCGCGAACGCGGCCGATGTCGCGTCACAGATCACCAGTCCCTCGCGCCCGGGGGGGATGGCGTCGCCATCGGCAAAGCGCGCGCCCGACGTCGTGCCGTTCCATGTCAGGACCACATCGCGCGACCAGTCCACGTCCGCAAGGTCGGGCACCTCGCCATACCCCGCCTTCAGGACGCGGGCATCGGGAAGCTGGAGCTGCGCGATGATGTCATTGGCCCATGTGGCCGAAAAGCTTTCGAACGCCAGGACATCGACCGGGCGCGGGCCCAGCAGCGACCACAGCACCATCTCCACCGCACCCGTATCGGACGCAGGCACGATGCCCAGCCGCCAGTCGGCCGGCATGCCAAGGATGTCGCGCGAACGGGTGATGACCTCGTCCAAGCGTGCGCGCCCCTCTTTTGAACGATGCGAACGCCCCACCAGCGCCGAGGACAGCGCCGCCACGGACCATCCCGGCCGCTTGGCGCAGGGGCCGGAGGAAAAGCACGGGTTGAGGGGCCGTGCCGACGGCTTTTCGATCTGGATTTCGGGCAAGGAAAACATCGTCCTGTTCGCAACGCGGGCAAAAGGGACGGCGCATCACGACACGATATGATGCGCCAACTGGTACGAGAGGGGGGATTCGAACCCCCATGCCTTGCGGCGGTCGATTTTGAGTCGACTACGTCTACCGTTCCGTCACTCTCGCATGCTGGCCTGCTTAACAGTAAAACAGGGCCGGTGGCAATTCATCGCACACCGCGCAGGCCGCGCGGGCGCACATATCATATCCCGGGCGTGCCCTCCAGCCCCAGCATCAGGGCGATATTCTGGATCGCGGCCCCCGACGCCCCCTTGCCAAGGTTGTCCAGGCGCGCGGTCAGCACCGCCTGGCGATGCGCCTCGTTCACATGCACGCGCAGTTCCATCCGGTCCGTCCCCGCCAGCGTATCGGCGCACAGGCTGTTACACGCCTCCGGCACGCTGATGCGGTCCGACCCACGGTAATGCGCCGCCAGCGCCGCATGCAGGTCCGCGCCCCGCACGCCATGGTCCAGCAGGTCGAGGTGCAGCGGGATGGACACGATCATCCCCTGCGGGAAATGCCCGACCGACGGGACGAACACCGGCACGCGCGACAGGCCGGAATAGAGCTGAGCCTCCGGCAGGTGCTTGTGCTGCAACGCCAGTCCATACAGTTCGAACGCCGGGCCGCCATCGCGCTCATGCGCCTCGATCATGGTCCGCCCCCCGCCGCTATAGCCGCTGACGGCATTGACGGTAATGGGGTAATCCGCCGGCACCAGCCCCGCCGCGACCAGCGGGTGGAGGAGGCCGATGATGCCCGTGGGGTAACAGCCCGGATTGGCGACGCGCGACGCCGTGCGGATGGCCTGCGCCTGCTCCGCGCGCATTTCGGGGAAGCCATAGACCCAGCCGGGCGCCGTGCGGAACGCCGTGCTGGCGTCGAGGACGCGCGGCGCGTGCTGCCCCCGTGCCGCAAGTTCATCGACCATCGCCACCGCATCGCGCGCGGCCGCGTCGGGCAGGCACAGCACCACGAGGTCCACCGCCGACATCAGTTCGCGCCGGGCGTCAGGGTCCTTGCGTCGCGCGGCGTCAATGGAGCGCACATCCACCGGCAGCCCCTCAAGGCGCGTGCGGATCCCCAGGCCGGTCGTGCCTGCTTCCCCGTCAATGAATACCGATGGCCGTGCGTGCGTGTTCATATCCCTGTTTCCCGGCAAGATCCGTCCGACATTGCGTGGACTGGCGGACTATACAATCATCACCCGCCGCCGCAACCACAACAGGAGCGCACGATGCCCGACACCCCCACCACTACGGCCACGCCCGACACGCCGGAGGCACGGCTCGCACTTGGCAGGCTGCTCGACATCATGGCGCGCCTGCGCGACCCGGTGGCGGGATGCCCGTGGGACCGGGAACAGGATTTCGCCACCATCGCCCCCTATGCGATCGAGGAAGCGTACGAGGTCGCCGACACCATCGCGCGGCAGGACTGGGACAGCCTGCCCGATGAACTGGGCGACCTGCTTTTGCAGGTGGTCTATCACGCGCAGATGGCGGCGGAGGCCGGGATGTTCGACTTCGCCACCGTCGCGCGCCTGATCGGGGACAAGATGGTGCGCCGCCACCCCCATGTCTTTGGCGATGCGACACTGGCGCAGGGGCAGTGGGAGGACGGCAAGGAACGCGAACGCGCCGCGCGCGACCGTCGCGGCACGCTCGATGACGTGCCGGTCGGCCTGCCCGCCCTGCTGCGCGCGCGCAAGCTGTCGGCGCGTGCGGCGCGCGTCGGCTTCGACTGGGACAACGCGGCCGATGTCATGGACAAGGTGGACGAGGAAGTGGCCGAACTGAAGGCCGAACTCGACAGTGGCGACAGGGCGCGGATGCAGGACGAACTTGGCGACGTGCTGTTCACGCTCGCCACACTCGCGCGCAAGCTCGACCTTGATCCCGAAGCCTGCCTGCGCCACGCCAACGCCAAGTTCACCCGCCGTTTCACGGAAATGGAGCATGACCTCGCGGATCGCGGGCTGGCCCTGCGCGATGTCGATGTCGGCGTGATGGAAGAAGGCTGGCAGGTGGTGAAACGGCGCGAACGCGGGGAGATCTGAACAAATCAAAGGTTTTTGGTGAAGCTTTTTCCAAAAAGCTTCGAAAGACGCCGCCTTTTTCGATCAAAAGGCGGCACCCAAAAACTCTTATTCGTTTACCTGCCACCCGGCGCACTGAACAGCAGGTCACGCAGCGCCTGCCAGCCTGCACGGTCCGGGGCGTAAAGCAGGCCCCCCTCGCGGTCCGTCACACGATAGGGGGTGCCATCGAAATGCGCGGCGTATCCCCCGGCCTCCTGATGGATCAGCCATCCCGCCAGGTGGTCCCACGGCAGGGTGCGGTTGAACAGCAGGAAATGGCATTTCCCATCGACCAGCATCAGGTATTCATGCGCGGCACAGCGGAAATCCCACGATCCCATCACCCGCGGCAGGTTATGTGTCACGGTGTCACGCAGGTCCGGCGCAAGGTAGCGCCACGACGCATTGCCCGACATCTGCTGTGGTGGTGCGGGCGACGCCACGCGCATCGGCCGCCGTCCACCATCCGGGTCCTGCAGCCATGCCCCCTGCCCCCGCGCCGCCACCGCCGCGACATCGCAGACCGGGTCGAGGATGACACCGCCCACCACCTCGCCATGTGCCACGGCGGACACCATGACGCCAAACAGCGGCACACCGGCGGCATAATTTGCAGTCCCGTCGATCGGGTCGATCACAAAGGCCAGCGCCGCCGTCCCCAGTCCGGACAGCAGCGCGGGGTTGGCGGCAACCGCTTCCTCCCCCACCACCAGCGCGTCGGGATACAGGTCACGCAGGGCACGGGTGATGGCGCGTTCCGCAGCCTCGTCCGCCGCCGTCACGACATCCAGCGCGGATGTCTTGGTGCGGATATCGGCATGATCCAGCCGCCGGAAACGTGACATGATCTCGCCGCGCGCAGCATCACGCATCAGGCCAAGGATCGTTTCCATATCCCCGATGCCAATCCGGTCCGCCATTGCCCGCTCCTCCCTGTCCTGCGCAGGACAGTCTTGGCCCCGTCACGCCCCGAACGCCACCCCCATGCCGGTCACACAACGGTCATCACAATGGGGAGCATTTCAAAAACCAGAAGTTTTCTGGAGGCCACCTTTTTTCAAAAAGGCAGCGTTCCCTGAAGCTTTTTGGAAAAAAGCTTCACCAAAAACTTTTATTATCTTAACGCAATCCCTCAGCTATCCAGACAGGTGACGCCATCGGCGTGCTGCATCTCGAACCGCGCGCGATTGGCGGGCGACAGGCGCACACGCATGTCCACCGCATCCTCATGGTCCGTACGCTCGATCACCTCGCCATGTTCATACAGCCATGCCATCGCCGCGCCGTCGGCAGGCGGCACGCGGTAATGCACCAGTTCCATCGCATGCGTCAGGCGTTCGTCAATGGCGGCGAGCAGGTCGGGCAGGCCATCGCCGGTGATCGCGGAAATGACGATCGCGCCGGGACGCGCGCCCACCGCCTCGCGCCCGCCCATCAGGTCGGCCTTGTTCAGCACCTCGATCACCCGCGACTGCCAGTCGGGTTCGATCGTGCCACTATGGGCCATGCCTTCGAGCACCTCGATCACATCGGCGCGCTGCGCCGCCGTCTCCGGGTGGGAGGCGTCACGGACATGCAGGATGATGTCGGCCTCCGCCACTTCCTCCAGCGTCGCGCGGAAGGCGGCGATCAGTTCGGTGGGCAGGTCGCTGATGAATCCCACCGTATCCGACAGGATGATCTGGCGCCCCGACGGCAGGCGGATGCCGCGCATCGTGGGGTCCAGTGTCGCGAACAACTGGTCCTGCGCATAGACGCTGGCCCCGGTCAGGGCATTGAACAGCGTGGACTTGCCCGCATTGGTGTAACCGACAAGGGCGACGACGGGAAACGGCACGCGCTTGCGCGCCTGGCGGTGCAGGCCGCGCGTGCGGCGCACCTGCTCAAGCTCCCGCTTGAGGCGCACGATACGGTCGCCGATCATGCGGCGGTCGGCCTCGATCTGGGTTTCGCCCGGGCCGCCGAGGAAGCCGAAGCCACCGCGCTGGCGTTCCAGATGGGTCCATGTCCGCACAAGGCGGCTGCGCTGGTATTCAAGGTGCGCGAGTTCGACCTGAAGCGAGCCTTCCTTCGTCGCGGCGCGTTCGCCGAAGATGTCGAGGATCAGCGCCGTACGGTCGATGACCTTGCAGCCAAGCGCGCGTTCAAGGTTGCGCTGCTGCACCGGGGTCAGGCGGGAATCGATGATGACGACGGTAATATTGTCCGCACGCACGGTCGCATGCAGCGACTCGACCTGCCCGCTGCCCAGCAGGGTGGCCGGACGACGCGCGCGCAGCAGCAGCACCGCCTTGCAGATGATGACCAGCCCGATGGAGGCGGCAAGCCCCACGGCCTCTTCCAGCCGGGCTTCGGCGGCGCGGCTTTCATCCTGCCGGTCGGGACGTTCCCATGGCAGGATGACGGCAGCGCGCGTCATGACCGGTCCGGGCGTCGATGTCACAGGAATTCGCCGCTACCGGCCATGGGGGCGGCGTCCTCGCCCTCGGCGGCGGGGGGTTCGAACAGGGTGACGGGGCTTGCGGGCATCACGGTGCTGATCGCGTGCTTGTACACCAGCTGCGTATGCCCATCACGGCGCAGCAGGACGGAAAAATTGTCGAACCATGTAATGATTCCCTGCAGCTTTACGCCATTCACAAGGAAAATCGTAACAGGGGTCTTGGATCGACGGACGTGGTTCAGGAAGACATCCTGAACATTCTGCGAAGGGTCTTTTGCCACGGCTGGGCCTTACTTTGTTGCTGTTGGGCGGTTCACACAACATGGGCGCACCCATGTCCGTGCTACGGCGTTGCCACCGTCCGTATCACGGTTCATTGTTTAGCAGGCCTGCGATCATGGGGCAAAATCTCAGGCAGGGTTGCGGTCTTCCGATGTGACGCCAAGCTGCTTGAGCTTGCGGTGCAGGGCGCTGCGTTCCATGCCCACGAAACCGGCCGTACGGCTGATGTTCCCGCCAAAGCGCAACAGTTGCGCCTGCAGGTACTGGGTTTCGAACAGGTCGCGCGCCTCCCGCAGGGGCAGGCCCATCACATCCTCGTCGGAATCGAATTTCAGCAGCGCGGGCGCACCATCGCCCACCCCCGACGGCAGCATGTCCGCACGGATCGGGTCGGTGCCGTTGCCCGGCATCATGATCAGCAGGCGTTCCATCAGGTTGCGCAGTTCGCGCACATTGCCCGGCCATTCGTAATTCTGCAGCGCCGCGATCGCATCGCCCGACAGTTCGCGCAGCGGCAGGCCCGCATTTTCCGCCGCCCGGCGCAGGAACAGGCGCGCAAGGTCGGGAATGTCCTCGCGCCGTTCGCGCAGGCCCGGCACACGCAACGGCACGACGGCAAGGCGGTAGTACAGGTCCTCGCGGAAGCGGCCGGCGGAAATCTCGGCCTGCAGGTCGCGATTCGTCGTCGCCAGGACGCGCACGTCCACCTTTACCCGGCGTGAACCGCCCAGACGCTCGAACGTCTGGTCCTGCAGCGCGCGCACGATCTTGCCCTGTGTCTCCAGCGGCATGTCCGAGACCTCGTCGAGCACCAGCGTCCCGCCATGGGCCCGCTCCAGCACGCCGGTACGACGCCCCGCGCCATCTTCGGTTCCTTCGATGCCGAACAATTCCTCCTCGAACCGGCCCGGCGCAAGGGTGGCGCAGTTCAGGACGATGAACGGCCCCTCCGCACGGCGCGAACTGGCATGGATCATGCGCGCGGCCACTTCCTTGCCCGCGCCCGCGGCCCCGGAAATCAGCACCCGCGATCCGGTGGGCGCCACGCGGTCGATCTGGTTGCGCACCGCGACGATCGCCGCACTGCGCCCGTCGAGCATCGCCTCGGACCCCGCGCGCAGGCGCAGTTCCGCATTTTCGCGCGCAAGGCGCGACGCCTCCAGCGCGCGACGCACCACGACAAGCAGGCGGTCCGACTGGAAAGGCTTTTCGATAAAGTCATACGCCCCGTGCTGGAGCGCCGCGACAGCGGTCTCGATCGTGCCATGACCCGAGATCATGACAACCGGCACGGAGGGTTCTTCCTTGTGGAAGACATTGAGGATCCCCAGCCCGTCAAGGCGTGATCCCTGCAGCCACACATCGAGGATGACAAGCGACGGGCGGCGTTCGCGAAAGGCGCTGATGGCGGAATCGGCATCGCCTGCCAGCCGTGTCTCGTATCCCTCGTCGCTCAGGATTCCCTCGATAAGCAGCCTTATGTCAGGCTCGTCATCGACGATCAGGATTTCATGTCCCATGGTCGTCCTTTATCGGCAAAATCAACGTCGAAACAGCTCCCCTACCTTCGGGACAATCTTCTAGACCTACACTGCCCCCATGGTCTTCCAGAATCTTCTTGACGATTGCAAGACCCAGACCCGTGCCCTTGGGCTTGTGCGTCACATAGGGCTCCGTCAGGCGGGTGCGGTCTTCCACCGGCAACCCGATCCCGTCATCCGCAACCGACAGGCGCACGACGCCATGCCCGCAGGACAGGTCAAGGCGGATCGTCCCGGCAATGCCATCGCCATCGTGCGCAGCATCCCCTTCTTTGGGGCGCATGGCAATGGCGTCGGCGGAATTCTGCAGGAGGTTTGTCAGCGCCTGCCCGATCAGGCGACGGTCGCATTCGACCATCGGCCCGCGATCCGGCAGGTTGACCACATACCGGATTTCAGGATGCGCGCTGCGTTGCAGGATCAGGGTTTCACGCACGATCCGCGAAAAATCCTCGTCACGCATCACTGGCTGCGGCATCCGCGCGAACGCGGAAAATTCATCGACCATGCGTCCGATATCGCCCACATGGCGCACGATCGTGTCCACACATTGCGAAAATGTGTCCGGGTCGGAGGCGATTTCACGCAGGAACCGCCGCTTCAGCCGCTCCGCCGCAAGCTGGATCGGGGTCAGGGGATTCTTGATCTCGTGCGCGATGCGGCGCGCCACGTCCGCCCACGCGGCCTTGCGCTGCGCCACCTGCAGCGCCGTGATGTCATCGAACGTCACGACATAGCCATCAGCCACGTCGCCGGTCACGCTGCTCTGCATTTCCGCGCCGATACGCACCAGCAGCGTGCATGAACGCGTGCCCGCGACCACATGCACCTCGTCCGTCAGTTCACGGTTCACCCCGCGCGCCACCTGTTCCAGCATGGGCGCGAATTCCGGCACCACATCCACCAGCCGCATACCCACCGCGTCATTGAGGTCACGGTGCAGAAGCACGCTGGCCGCGCGGTTGGGCAGTTCGATGACCTGATGGGAATCGAGGCCGATCACCCCCGCCGACACGCCCGACAGCACGGCTTCGGTAAAGCGGCGGCGCTCGTTGATCTGGGTGGAGGCGTTCATCAGTTCGGTGCGCTGGGTCGAAAGCTGGTCGGTCATGCGGTTGAACGCACGCGACAGGCTGGAGACCTCGTCATCGCCATCGCCCTCTGGCACGCGGGAGGCGAGGTCGCCGCGACTGACCCGTTCGGAGGCAAGGATCAGCAGGCTGAGCGGGCGCACGATCTGCGTCGCCAGCACCAGTCCGATCAGGATCGCCGCCCCCAGCACGAGGATCGCGACGAGCGCGAAGATCAGCACGAAGGTGAACTGGATCTTCGCGCGGTTGCGGTTGAGGCGCTGGTAATCGCTGACCACGCTTTCGGTCTTGCGCATGTGGCCAAGGATGTCGGGATCCACCGGGCGGGAGATCATCAGCATCAGCGGCGGCGTATCACCAAGGGAGATGACCGCGCGCACCGTCTTTTCATCCGGGGAATCGAGGATGGCGATATCGTTGGTCCGCGCCATCAGCGTCGCGGCCGGCGGCGGCAGGTCCTGGCGGTATCCCGAATGTCCCATCAGCCCGCCGGAGGCGACGACGGTATTGGTGATCGGGTCATAGATGACCGCCATGTTCAGCCCGCGCAGCGTCGCCTGCGAATCCAGGATCTGCCCCAGCGCGTCGGGATCGCGCATCAGGTCGGTCCCGTTGCCGAGCAGCCCGCTCTGCGCGCTGACGAGGTAATTGGCGAGCGAGAACGCCTCCGTGCGGATATTGGCGTTATGTTCCTGCAGGTACCCGCGCGATGCCTCCAGCGCTTCGTTCAGGGCGGTGTTGACGCGGTCGCTGAACCAGATCTGGATGCCATAGTGGAAGAAGATGGCCGCGAACACGCCCACGACGATGGTCGGCGCCACCGCGACGATGCCAAACAGCGTCATCAGCCGCACATGCAGCCGTGCCCCCGCCAGCCCGCTGCGCCGTTCGGCCAGCATCCGCCCCACCTGTTCCGTAAGCGCGGTTGCCAGCAGCAGCAGCACGAGGAAATTGAGGATGAAGATCAGCGCCTCGATCTGCGGATGGCGCGCAAGCGACATCCCCCCCGACAGCACGACGAACGTCGCCACCCCGAGGCACAGCGCCAGCAGCACCAGCAGGAGCGAGACATTGCGCTGCACCAGCAGGTCCAGCCCGCGCCGTACCAGCCCATGCGCGCCATCGAGGTCGCCACCCGTTCCCGACATGGATCAGCCACCACCGCGCACGACTGGAATGTCGAGGTCGCGTATCTTCTTGCGCAGCGTGTTGCGGTTCAGGCCCAGCATCGCCGCCGCCTTGATCTGGTTGCCGCGCGTGGCCGACAGCGTCATGCTGATGAGCGGGCGTTCGACCTCCGCGATCACCTTGTCGTAAATGTCGTGCAGCGGCATCCCGTCCTGCCCCGTTTCCAGGAAATGGCGGATATGCCGTCCCACCGCGTCCGACAGCGTTTCGTTATCGCGCACGGCCCCTTCCGCCGCCGGGGTGGACATGGCCTGCGCCTCCGCCAGTTCATGTTCGATCAGGTCCGCGCCCAGCGTTTCCTGCGGATATAGCGCGTTGAGCCTGCGCATCAGGTTTTCAAGCTCACGCACGTTCCCCGGCCAGCGATAGGCCTGCAGCGGCGCGATCGCCGCGTCCTCCAGTATCTTGGCGGGCGTGCCGTCCTCATGGCAGGCATTGAGGAAATGCCGCGCCAGCAGGGGAATGTCCTCCACCCGTTCGCGCAGCGGCGGCAGGCGCATCGGCACGACATTGAGGCGGTAGTAGAGGTCCTCGCGGAACGTGCCGGCGCGGATCGCCTGGCGCAGGTCGCGATGGGTGGCGGCGATGATGCGCACGTTCGCCTGCACCGGCTGCACGCCGCCCACGGTCGTGAACTCCCCATCCTGCAGCACGCGCAAAAGCCGCGTCTGCGCCTCGGGCGGCATGTCCCCGATCTCGTCAAGGAACAGCGTCCCGCCCGCCGCCTGCTCGAACCGGCCGGCGACACGGCAGGTCGCCCCCGCGAACGCGCCGCGTTCATGGCCGAACAGCTCGCTTTCGATCATGTCGCGCGGGACGGCGGCCATGTTGATCGCAACGAACGGCCCCGTGCGGCGGCGGCCATATTCATGCAGGGCGCGCGCGACCAGTTCCTTGCCCGTGCCGCTTTCCCCCGAAATCATCACCGTCAGGTCCGACGTCGTCAGCCGCGCGATGATGCGGTAGATGTCCTGCATCACGACCGAACGCCCGATCAGGGGCATCTGCTCCTCGGGCTGTGCCACCGCAGGGGCCGGCACGACGGTCGCGGGCGTCGCCAGCGCACGCGCCACCACCGCCAGCACCTCCTTCAGGTCGAACGGCTTGGGCAGGTATTCGAACGCCCCGCGCTGCGTCGCCTGCACCGCCGTCGTCAGCGTGGACTGCGCGCTCATGACCACGACACGCAGGTCGGGACGCACCCGGCGGATGCGCGGGATCAGGTCCAGCCCGTTGAGGTCCGGCATCACGACATCGGTAATGACCAGGTCGCCCTCCCCTTCCTCCACCCACTGCCACAGGGTGGAGGCATGCGCCGTGGCGCGCACTTGGTACCCGGCGCGGCCAAGCGCCTGACTGAGCACGGTGCGGATGGAACGGTCGTCATCGGCAACAAGGATGGTCGGCAGCGACATGACGGCTTTACAGTCTTTCAGCTTCTTGCAGGCCCGGGAGCATGGGCGGATGTTCGTAACGGATCAGGGGACGACGGGTGAGACGGCCCCTTACGGCATGTCGCGGTCTTCGGCCACCACCGGCAGGTGCAGCAGGACATCGGTCTGGCCCGGGCGGCTTTCGACCTCGATGACGCCGCCATGATCGCCCACGATCTTACCCGCGAGCGCCAGTCCAAGCCCGCTGCCACTCGCCTTGGTGGTCAGGAAGGGTTCGAACAGGTGGGGTCGGATGTTTTCGGGAATGCCCGGCCCGTTGTCACGCACCGACACCAGCAGCGGCAGCTGCACCCGGCGCTTGCCCCCCACGGTGGAGACCCAGATGCCGGGGCGGTAGCTTGTGCTCAGCGTGATCTGCGCGTCAGGCGTCGCGTCGGGGCCATGCAGGGCTTCGGCCGCGTTCTTTACAAGGTTGAGCAGCACCTGCACCAGTTGGTCGCGGTTGCCCCATACCGGCGGGAGCGAGGGGTCATAGACCTCCTCGAAACGGATGTCAGCGGCAAATCCCTGCTGCGCAAGGCGGCGGACATGTTCAAGGACACGGTGGATGTTGACGGGACGGCGCTCGATCGGCTTGTCGCTGAACATGTCCATCCGGTCCACGAGGTCGCGGATGCGGTTGACCTCGTCCTGGATCAGGACCGCGAGTTCACGGTCCGCCTCCCCCACCGAACTTTCCAGCAACTGCGCCGCACCCCGGATGCCCGACAGCGGGTTCTTGACCTCATGCGCCAGGATCGCGGCCATGCCCGCCACGCTGCGGGCGGCGGAACGGAAGGTCAGTTGCCGGTCCAGCACGCGCGCGGCCGACGAATCATGGAACGTGAGGACAACCGAACCCGCCTCCTCCATCATCGGCGCGCCGTGGACGGTCACGCCCTCGCGGTGAAGGCGCGGCCCCTCGAGTGTGACTTCATGCTCCACCACGGTCTGGCCATGGTCGCGCACCTGCTCGATCAGCAGGAAGACAGGATGGTCGGCGGGGATGATGTCCGTCAGGCGCATCTGCACCAGATGGGTGCGCGACATGCCAAGGAAGGGTTCGGCACTGGCATTGACGTAATGGATCGCCATGTCGCGTCCCACCACCATGACCGGCAGCGGCAGGGCGTCGAGGACGATGCGGCCCGGCCCGGTAATGGTCGCGGGCGTACAGAGGGGGACGGGAGCCTGCCCCGTCATGCCGCGCGTGCGCTCGGCCCGGCGCCGGAGTCCGTGCTGGTGGTTGACGGGCGCGGCCCGCGCGCATGCCCGGCCGCGATCTGGCGGTCATAGAACTCCCCGATCATCGCCAGCGCGGTCTCCACCGTGTCCACGCGGTTGATCGCGGCACGGAACCCCGCCGAATCCGGCAGGCCGGCGGAGTACCATGACACATGCTTGCGCGCCAGGCGCAGGCCGGGATGCGCGCCGAAATGCTCCACCATCATGTTGTAGTGTTCGAGGACGATGTCCTTTTCCGTCGGCAGGTCGGGTTCATCCACGATCACACCGCGCGTCAGCGCCGCCCCCACCTGCGCGGGGAACCACGGCCGGCCATAGCAGCCACGCCCGATCATCACCCCGTCCGCGCCCGACTGCGCCAGTGCCTCGCGCGCGTCACCCACCGTCAGGATGTCGCCATTGACGATCACCGGCAGGTCGATCGCCTCCTTCACCCGGCGCACGAAGCGCCAGTCCGCCGTGCCGTTATAGAACTGCTGGCGGGTGCGGCCATGGACGGTCACCATGCGGATCCCCGCCTCCTGCGCGATGCGCGCAAGGGTTGGCGCATTGAGGCTGTCATGGTCCCAGCCCATGCGCATCTTGAGCGTGACGGGCACGTCCACCGCACGCACGACGGTGGCCAGCAGGCGCGCGGCCAGTGCCTCGTCACGCATCAGGGCGGAACCTGCCTGCTGCCCCACGGCCACCTTCTTGACCGGGCAGCCGAAATTGATGTCGATCAGGTTCGCGCCACGGTCCACCGCGATCCGCGCGGCCTGCGCCATCGCGTCGGGATCGCACCCGGCCAGCTGCACGGCGTTGAGGCCATCGCCCGCGACCTCCGCCATGCGCAGGGTGTTGCTGTTTTCGCGCACCATCGCCCATGACGCGATCATTTCCGACACGACCAGTCCCGCGCCCAGCCGCCGCGCCAGGCGCCGGAACGGCAGGTCGGTCACGCCGGACATGGGGGCAAGGATCACCGGCACGTCAATGACAATGCCGTTTCCCAGATCAATCGGCGACAACAGTTCAGATGACATCAAAAATCCGCTTTCCCCGGCGGCCTGCCCACCCGCACGCCATGTTGCATGCCAGGCGCCACGCCAGCCGTCACCGGCCGGGACACGCCCTGCCGTCCAGACACCACAATGCTTATGATTTAGGCAGAATACCTTTTCCGTTTCCGTCACGCAATTGATGATAATGCACAGGGGGAACGAAATTGGCCGCCATGATGCTTGACGTCGGCGCGACATGGCCGCATTCCTGCCGACCATGCGTGTTGCAGCCATCCTCCTTGCCGCAGGCCAGGGCCGCCGTTTCAGCGCCCAGACCGCGTCCCCCGTCGCCAAGCAGTATCTGACGCTCGGCGGCAGGCCCGTCATCCGCCATGCCGCGGATGCCCTGATCCCGCATGTCCAGATCCTCCAGCCCGTGGGAGAGCGCGCGTCGCTTGACGAGGCGCTGTCGGGTCTGCGCGCCCCGAGCGGATGCACCATCGC
The DNA here is from genome assembly GCF_013155425.1 of Gluconacetobacter entanii. Classification (NCBI taxonomy): domain Bacteria; kingdom Pseudomonadati; phylum Pseudomonadota; class Alphaproteobacteria; order Acetobacterales; family Acetobacteraceae; genus Gluconacetobacter; species Gluconacetobacter entanii. The sequence goes on from NZ_JABJWD010000011.1 coordinate 64,890, forward strand.
GCCGTGCGTCCCCGGCGGGGAAACCCGGCAGGACAGCGTGCGCGCCGGACTCGAAGCACTCGACCGCCTGCCCGAAGGGGAGAAGCCCGACCTCGTGCTGATCCATGACGGCGCACGCCCCTATGTCCCGGCAGAGGTCACGCGTGCGGTCATCGACGCGCTGTCGGCCCACGGCGGCGCCATTCCCGGCGTGCCGGTCGCCGACACGATCAAGCGCGTGCGCGACGGCGTGATTACCGACACCGTGCCGCGCACCGACCTGTACCGCGCGCAGACGCCGCAGGGCTTCCGCTTCGGCCTGCTGCGCGACCTGCATCGCGGGGCGGCGGCGTCGGATGCGACCGATGATGCCGCACTGCTGGAAACCGCGGGCCACCATGTCGCCATGGTCGCGGGATCCGAAGACAATATCAAACTCACCTACAAGGAGGATCTGGTGCGCCTCGAACGCCTGATCGGCCCGACCCTGCTGCCGCGCACGGGGCTTGGGTATGACGTGCATGCCTTCGCCGAAGGGCGCCCGCTGATCCTGTGTGGCATCACCGTGCCGCACACGCGCGGCCTTGCGGGACATTCGGACGCGGATGTCGGCATCCATGCGCTGTGCGATGCGATCTATGGCGCGCTGGCCGAAGGCGATATCGGCCGCCATTTCCCGCCGAGCCAGAATGAATGGAAGGACGCCGACAGCGCGCGCTTCCTGGTCCATGCGGGCGAACGCATCCGCGCACGTGGCGGCATGCTGATCAATGCCGACCTGACGCTGATCTGCGAACGGCCCAAGATCGGCCCGCATGCGCAGGCGATGCGCGAACGCCTTGCCGACCTGCTGCAGGTCGGGGTGGACCGGATTTCGGTCAAGGCGACGACGTCCGAACGCCTCGGCTTCACCGGGCGCGAGGAAGGCATCGCCTGCACCGCCGCCGTCAGCGTGCTAGTGCCGTGAACCTGCTGACAAAGCAATAGAAGTCTTCGGATGCCGCCTTTAATCCACAAAGGCGGCATTCTTTTTTGAAGCTTTTGTGCATTACCCCCTGCAGGCGAGTTCGAGGAACGAAGCCGCTTCGGCCACCTCGCGCGCCGTGACCGCCAGCATCGCCTCCTGCTGCGCATCACGGCCCCAGATTTCCATCTGCGTGCGTTCATCAAGTGTCGCGACCCGTGCCGCACGCGCGGCGTCACAGGCCCCCGTCACCACCGCGATCCCGAGCACGAGGCTCTTCATCGCCGGCACCATGACGCCCAGTGCGGCAAGCGTCGCGTCGTCATAGCCACGCAGGATCGTGCCCAGCGCCTCCAGCGCCTGCGGCGTCTGGGTGATGGGCATGACCCCTTCGGTCGTATGCAGCGCAATACCGTACCGTTCCCGCAGCCAGTCCAGCCACGGCGTCCACTGCGCCGCCTGACGTTCGCACAATGTCGCCGGATGCGTCGCGCGATAGCACAGCAGTTCGCCATTGGCGTAGTGCAGAAGGGCCGCAACCGTGGCCTCCCGGTCGGGGGCGATACGTTCGATCATCGTGCCCGCGATCCGCGTCAGGGGCAGGTCCTCCGGCGCAAAGAGGCCACCCTTCCCGCCGCCGGCCTGCGCCCATTCCGCCGCCAGCGCCTGCGCCAGCGCGTGGCTGCGCACCAGCAGCAGCGCACGCCCCGGCAGCCGCACCGGCCTGCCGTCGAGGTTCACGGTATATCCCGCCTCCTCCGCCACCACGGCTGCGCTGTCCCAGAAACGCCTGCGCGCCGGTTTTCCATCCGGGGTTGGCGATGTGCGTTGCGTCGTATCCGTCAATGTATCAGTCCCAGTCCCTTGAGCAGGCTTTTCGCCCTGTCGATCTTCTGCGCGGCCTTGGGGTTGTCACGCACCAGGCTGCCCACATTGCCGGTGGGCTGTGGCGCGGCACCCGTGGGTTCGGGGCCTGCCTGCCCTTCACGCGCGGCCTTCAGCGTGGCGGGGCACAGGTCCGGCACGGTGGTGCCCTTCCCCGACGCACCGCCCAGCAGCAGGCCGATGGCATAACGCCCGTCCGCCCCGGCATCCATGCGCGGGCGGGGCGCCGACAGCGTGCCGCCCACGCGCACCGGCACCGACGCCCCCGTCCCGCCGATCATCACCAGCGGTACCAGACGCATGTCCAGCGCATAGGAGGCAAGTCCCACGCTGCCCTGCCCCGTCATGCTGAGCACGGGGGTCTGCAGGCCGAGCGTATCGACATTGGCCTGCCCCTTCGCCATGGTCATGTGCAGCCCGAAGCAGCGCAGCGGGATCGCCCCCGATCCCGTCACCCCCCGCGCCGCCTGCCCCACCAGCGAGCCGAGCGCCGCACCGTCGATCGTGCCGTTGACCAGCGACGCCCCCATGTGCCCGTCCATGCTGGCGCGCAGTTCGGCGGCCGTATTCCCCCGGGCGGAGGCCTCACCCACCAACTGGAACGCCCCCTGCACCGCCACGGGCATGCCTGCATGCTGTTCGATCCATGTCGCGGGCAGTACCAGCGTGGCGATGGTGCCGGACACGACCGGCACGTCACCCGACGCATCAACCGACAGGCGCCCCGAAATCCTGCGTCCCGTGCCCGTGGCCTGCAGCGGGTCGATGCCCAGCCGCCCCTCACGCAGGGCGACATGCATCAGCGCCTGGCGGTAGACATCACTGGCCAGTTCCATCTGCGCCACGCTGACGCGCACATCCATGTCGATATCGCGCAGCCGTTCAAACGCGATGCGTTCCGTCCCCGGCTTCTGCGCCGTGGGGACGGGGGCCGCCTTTGCCGGGGTGACGGGACCACGCAGGGCGTCGGCGTCAAGCCAACTGGCATCGACCGCGCCGCTGAGCAGCGGGACACCACCATGCCCGCCATGGACAGTCAGGTCCAGCGTGCCGGTCAGCGCAAGCTGGGTGCTGTGGACATTAAGTTCCGACAGGGCGAAATGCGCGCCGTTGCCGTCGCTGACCAGATGGGTCGTCGCCTCCAGATGGTCGAGGGCCGCGCCATTGGGCAGCGCAAGATGCCCCGACGACGCCGTCACGTTCACCACCGCGCGCGCGCCACCCAGCATCCCCGCGACCCGCAGCGATCCTGCCCCCCCCGACAGGTCCACCGACAGCGGCAGCGAATCCGACAGGTGCGTCAGCACGGCATGTTCCGCCTGGTCCAGCGATCCGAACGACGCGGCGAGCTTCAGGTCCTGCCCGCTCCATGTGCCGGTGCCCGCGACCGACAGCGTCTCCTTCGGCCCGGCGGCATCGACCGACAGGCTGCCGACCTGCAGGCCGGACAGGTACCGCCCCGCATCGAACGGCCCCGTGCGCAGGTGCAGCGCCTGCACCTGCGGGACGATTTTCGTATCCGTGGGCGCGGAACCATCGACGACACGCGCCGACAGCGTGACATCACGCGCGGCAGGCACGTCATGGCCCGCAAACCATGGCGCAAGGTCCGCAAGCTGCGAAACCTGCCCGTCCACCTTCAGGTCGTATCCCTTCGCCCGGTCGGGGTCGGCCACGGTGCCGTCGAGCGTGAAGGTCCCGGCGGCCCGGTCATGATCGGCAAACGCCACCTGGAAATGGACCGGCCATTTCACGTCCCTTCCGCCCCCGCCCTGCGTCAGGGAGATCGCCCCGGTATGGCCCGACAGGGTAAAGGCCGCGCCATCGCGTGTGCCCGCAACGTCAAATGAAGGCTGCGCGCCCGCAAGGCCATCGACCCTGACATGGGCCAGCGCCAGTTGCGTCTTCACCCCGCTCAGGCGGTCATCCCATCCCACGCTGGCGTCACTGATGCGCAGGCTGCCGGGCTGGATAACCCATGGCGTGCCGGAGGGGGGCTGCGCGGCGGCAGGCAGGCTGGCCTGCGGGCCATTGGGGGTCATGCGCCAGTTGGCCTGCCCGTCCGCATTGCGGCGCAGGTGCAGCACGGGATGGTCCAGCGTGACGTTTTCAAGCGCGATGCGATGATGCAGCAGCGCCATCACCCCCACATCCGCATTCAGCGCGCGGGCGCTGAACATCGGCGTGCCGTCACCGCCCTTCATGTCCGCAAGGGTGATGTCACGCACGGAAACGGAGGCGGGAAAGACATGCACCTCCACCGAACCGAGCGTGACTTCACGCCCGGTCTGGCGTTCGATCGCCGCGATGGCACGCGCCCGCAGGGCCTGCGGGTCAAGGACACTGTGCACCGCGAAGGCGCCACCACCCGCCACCACGATGATCGCGGCGGCGCAGGCCAGCAGGCCACGCCGCAAAGTCGCGCTGTTCGCCATGTTCGCGTCCCAATCCCGTGCCGTTGCCCGTGGCGGTGGAATTACCGCCGGGCGGTCATTTACGCTGCGGCGCGGGGGCCGCAGGCGTTGCAAAGCCAAGCTGGCGGAACGTGTCCTTCATGTGTGCCGGCAGGTCCGCCGACACCACCAGTCGCCCGCCCGCCGGATGCGGCAGGTCCAGCATGCGCGCATGCAGGTGCAACTGGTCGGGGAAGCCCTCCACATGGGCACGGTCATCGCCATATTTCGGGTCGCCAAGGATCGGGGTGCCCAGCGCCTCGCAATGCACGCGAAGCTGGTGGGTGCGCCCCGTCAGCGGCGACAGCGCAAGCCATGACAGCTTTCGCCCCGCCGCGTCCAGCACTTCATATTCCGACAGCGCGTGCACTGCGTCCTTGTCGCGCCGCCCGGCGACCACCATGATCGCCCCCGCCCCCGCGCCAAGGCGGGTCAGGGGCTGGTCGATCACGCCGGATGCGGGCGTGGGACGGCCCACCGTCACGGCCCAGTAGACCTTGTGCACGTCGCGCGAACGAAAGGACGCCGCAAGCTTCGCCGCAACCCCGGGCGTACGCGCCAGCAGAAGCAGCCCCGACGTATCGCGGTCAATGCGGTGGACAAGGCGCGGGCGCGGGTCATCGGGCTGGTCCTTCAACCCGTCGAGCAGCCCGTCGATATGGTGCGTGATGCCCGGCCCGCCCTGCACGGCGATGCCCGCGGGCTTATTCAGGACGATCACCTGATCGTCGCTGTAGATCACCATCTTGCGGATTTCGCGCACTTGGCGTTCATCGAGCGCCTTGTGCGTCACCGGGGGGGGACGGCTGGCCTGCGGGATCGGGGGCACGCGCACCGCCTGCCCGGGGGCAAGGCGGGTGGACGTGCTGACACGCCCGCCATCGACGCGGATCTGCCCCGTGCGGCACAGCTTCTGCAACGCGCCCTGCGTCAGGTGCGGGTAATGCCGCCTGAACCAGCGGTCAAGGCGGATATCGGCTTCGTCATCACTGACGGTAAGGGTCACGACACTCATGACCCACGGCTTTCGCGCACTCTGTCCCAACTGTCCAGACGTCGTGCGACCTCACGTTCATATCCGCGCCCCGTGGGACGGTAGAATTGCGGGCGACGCATGCCGTCGGGGAAGTAGTTCTGGCCCGAAATCCCCTCCGCCTGGTCATGGTCGTATTCATACCCCTTGCCATAGCCGATATCCTTCATCAGCTTCGTCGGCGCATTGAGGATATGGGCGGGCGGCATCAGGCTGCCGGTGGCGCGCGCGGCGCGGCGTGCACGGCCATAGGCGACATAGACCGCATTCGATTTCGGCGCCGTGGACAGGTGCACCACAAGCTGCGCCAGCGCCAGTTCCCCTTCGGGCGAGCCCATGCGTTCGTACGTCTCCCATGCCGCAACCGCCAGCGGCAGGGCCTGCGGGTCGGCCATGCCCACGTCCTCCGCCGCGAAGCGCGTCAGGCGGCGGGCGATGTAGCGCGGGTCCTCCCCCCCTTCAAGCATCCGGGCAAACCAGTACAGCGCCGCATCCGGGTCCGAGCCGCGCATGGATTTATGCAGTGCGGAGATCAGGTTGTAATGTTCCTCCCGGTCCTTGTCATACAGCGCCGCGCGTTTTGCCAGCAGCCGTGACAGGGATTGCGGGTCGAACACCGTATCGCCCGGCTGCGCCAGGATCTGCTCCACCATGTTCAGAAGGTAGCGGCCGTCGCCATCGGCCATGGCGCGCAATGTCGCGCGCGCGGGCGGCGTCAGCGGCAGGGCGCGCCCGGTCTCCGCCTCCGCCCGGCACAGCAACTGTTCCAGTGCCGCATCATCCAGCCGGCGCAGCACCAGCACCTGGCAGCGCGACAGCAGCGCGCCATTGAGCGCGAAGGACGGGTTTTCCGTCGTCGCCCCCACCAGCACGACCGTCCCGTCCTCGACCACCGGCAGGAACCCGTCCTGCTGCGCGCGGTTGAAGCGGTGGATTTCATCCACGAACAACAGCGTGCCTTCGCCATTGGCGGCACGGCGGCGCGCATCCTCGAACGCACGCTTGAGGTCGGCCACGCCGGAAAACACCGCCGAGATCTGCACGAAGCGCAGGCCCGCCGCATGGGCCAGCAGGCGCGCGATGGTCGTCTTGCCAACACCCGGCCCGCCCCACAGGATCAGGCTGGCGAGGCTGTGGTTGCGCAGCATCAGGCTCAGCGTGCCTTCGGGGCCAAGCAGGTGGTCCTGCCCCACGACCTGGTCCAGCGCCTCCGGCCGCAGGCGGTCCGCAAGCGGGCGGTGGCGTGATGCGGTCTCGCCCCCGCGTCCTGTCGCGGGCGCGGCCTGGGGGCGCGCCATGTCCGGCATGTCCCCGAACAGGTCCTGGGTGGGATCGTGCATGGGCTGTGTCTTGTTCCATGAAAAGAAGGACGCCACGTCACAACGCGGCGCGTCAGCATGACATATAGGAACACAAACGGCGCGATACACCCCACGCGCCCGACAAAGGTGACGGGTCGGTAAAAAGAAGAAAGTCATAAAAGGTTTTGGTGAAGCTTTTTCAAAAAGCTTCAAAGAACGCCGCCTTTTTCGATCAAAAGGCGGCACCCAAAAACTTTTATGACTTTGAATCAGAACTGGAAATAGATGAACGGATCGGGGATACGCCCACCGATCAGCAGGATCAGCAGGACGAAGGCAATCCCGCCCGCCACCGCGACCCACGGCGCGGGCGGCATGTCGCGCAGGATCGCGCGCTGCGACGACGGCCCCACTACCGCCACGGCCATCGCGATGGCCAGCACGACGCCATGGTGCCCGGTCGCGGCGTGGTCATGCCCGCCCATGCCCGCCATCGCCAGCAGCATCGTGCGCGCCCCCCCCAGGTCGGGCGCGCGGAACACCACCCATGACAGCATGACGAACAGCATCGTCACCACCCATCCCGCCAGTGCGGGCATGGTGCCGCCCCGCCGCCCCCACCAGTGCGCAACCGCCAGCGCACCGCCATGCAGGCCGCCCCACACAAGATAGGTCCACCCCGCGCCATGCCATGCACCGGCCAGCAGCATCGTCGCCCCGAGGTTGCACGCCTGCCGCGCGGCGCCGCAGCGGTTGCCGCCCATGGGGATGTAAAGGTAATCGCGCAGGAACCGCGACAGGGTCATATGCCACCGCCGCCAGAAATCACGGATGGAGACCGATCGGTACGGGGCCTCGAAATTGAACGGCAGGCGCAGCCCGAACATCAGCGCCATGCCGATCGCCATGTCGGAATATCCCGAAAAATCGAAATAGATCTGCAAGGTATAGGCCAGCGCCGCAAGCCACGCCTGCCCCATTCCCGGCACATGCCCCTGCGCCAGCAGGGCAAAGACCGGATCGCACAGGCTCGCCAGCGTATCGGCCAGTCCCGCCTTCTTCGCCAGTCCGACCAGCAGCAGCATCGCCCCGCGCGACAGGTTTTCCCACATCGCGCCGTTACGCGGGGATTGGGCGAACTGCGGCACGATCTCGTTATGCCGCACGATCGGCCCTGCGATCAGTTGCGGAAAGAACGTCACGAATTCAAGGAAGTCCACCAGCCCATAGACCGGGGCCTGCCCCCGCAGCAGGTCCACGAGGTAGGAAATCTTCTGGAACACGAAAAACGACAGGCCCAGCGGCAGGACGATGTCCCACGGATGGAACGCCTGCCCGCGCAGCGCCGCGATCACGCCCGCCAGCCAGTTCGCGTCCTTGAAGAACACCAGCACACATATGTTGAAGGCAATCCCGCCCAGCAGCCACGCCCGCCTGCGCGTGCGCCCCCACAGGCATGCCAGCGCCCAGTTGAGCAGCGTCATCCCCACAAGGAACGGCACGAAGCGCCAGTCCCACAGGCCATAGAACACCAGCGACGCCGCGATCATCAGGCCCTGCCGCGCCCGGCGCACGGGGGCGCACAGGTAATACAGCACCAGCACCACCGGCAGGAACCCAAGCAGGAAGCCCTGCGTGCTGAACAGCATCAGCCCTGCCGCTCCGCCAGCGCCCGCCCCGCCGCATGGCCGCTCGACCATGCCCACTGGAAATTATGGCCGCCCAGCCACCCGGTCACGTCCACGGCCTCGCCCACCGCGAACAGGCCGGGCACGTCGCGCGCCTCCATCGTCTGTGACGACAGGCCATCCGTATCAATGCCGCCGCGCGTGACCTCGGCCTTGGCATAGCCTTCGGTGCCGTTGGGTTTCAGCCGCCACGACGACAGCATCGCCGCCAGCGCGTCCAGCACGCTGTCGGGCATTTCCCCCACCGGGCCATCGGGCAGGTGGCGCGCCGCCAGCATCTGCGCCAGCCGCTGGGGCAGCACGCTCGCCAGCATGGCCGCGCCCCCCATGCGGGGGCGTCCCTTCTTCAGGTCACGCAGGCACCGCGCCGCATCGCGTCCGGGCAGGCAGTCGATATCCAGCGCCGTCCCCGCCGACCAGTAGGACGAGGCCTGCAGGATCGCGGGACCAGACAGGCCACGATGCGTAAACAGCATCCCGTCACGGAACACGACGTCACGCGCACGCCGCCCCGCCCCGTCATGGCACCGTGTCGCAACGTCCAGCGACACACCCGCCAGTTCGACCATCCATTCCCGGTCCGCGGCCCCGAATGTCAGCGGCACGAGGGCGGGCGCAGGCTCGACGATCTTCAGGCCGAAGCGGCGCGCGACATCATGCGACAGGCCCGTCGCCCCCAGCTTGGGAATCGACAGCCCCCCTGTCGCCAGCACCACCGCGCGGGCATGCAGCACCATGCGGTCGGTCTCCACCACGAAATGCCCGCCGGCGTCGCGCCGCACCGCGATGATGCGATTCGACAGCGCCATCTCCACCCGGCCCTGCCGGCATTCGCGCACCAGCATCTCCACGATCTCGCTGGCGGAGCGGTCGCAGAACAGTTGCCCCGGCGTCTTGGCGTGCCACGCGATGCGGTGGCGGGCAAGCAGGTCGAGGAAATCGCGCGGGGTGTAGCGCGCCAGCGCGGACTTGGCGAAATGCGGGTTGGCCGACAGGAACATCCCCGGCCCCGACTCCAGATGCGTGAAATTGCAGCGCCCGCCCCCCGAAATCAGGATCTTGCGCCCCGGTTGGGCGGCATGGTCCACCACGACGACACGGCATCCCGCCTGCCCCGCCGTCGCGGCCGCCATCATCCCGGCGGCCCCCGCCCCCAGGATTACGGCGTCAAGCACATCGGCACGGGACACGGGCGCGCTCAGAAATCGAGGTCGGCGTAATGGGCGGGCGGCGTCATCCCGCTGACACGGTCCTGCAGCAGGGAGCGAAAGCATGGCCTGCTCTTGATCCGGGCGTACCAGTCCTTGGCCGCAGGCGCCGTGTCCCATGCGATATCGTCGATGAAATCGAGGCACGACAGATGGGCGGCCGCCGCGAAATCCGCAAGCGAGAGCATGTTGCCCGCCATCCACTGCCGCGTTTCCGCCAGCCAGTCGATATAGGACAGGTGAAAGCGGATATTGGCATATCCCGCCCGCAGCGCGCCGCCATCGGGATTGCCCCGGCCGGAGATGCGCTTCATCACCTTTTCATTGAGCAGGTTGCGCGTCACCTCGCTGCCGAATTTTTCGTCGAACCAGACGACAAGCCGCCGCACCTCCACCCGTTCGGCCAGCGTGCGCCCCAGAAGCGGCGTGTCGGGATAGGCTTCCTCCAGGTATTCGCAGATCACCCACGAATCGGGGATCGCAAGGCCCGTCTCCTCCACCAGCATCGGCACGGTGCCGGCAGGGTTCAGCGCAAGGTAATCAGGGCGGCGTTCCCATACCCGTTCCATCTTCAGTTCGAACGGCAACCGCTTCTCTCCCAGCGCAAGGCGCACCTTGCGGGAATAGGGTGAAAGGGGGAGGTGATAGAGGATACGCATGCATCCGCTTTATTGCATCGCGCCACCCTTAGCCAAGCCTTCATGTCAACAAAACCGCATTGCATCGCGCGCCGGCATGCCAAAGGACTACTGGCCGTGGCATCGGGCATCTTTTTCTGGCACATTGGCGGCATGCCCATGATACCGGTCGGGTCGCAGGCAGACGAATCCCAGGCAGACGAAGGCTGTAACCACTTGTCCGACGAATTGCGTTCCCTTCCGAAAATCCGCGCGCGTGGCCGCTCCTTCCTGGCGCTGGTGCTGTCACCCGAACCCGGCCTGTCCGACTGGATGGCCGGACTGGATGCGCAGATCGCCCGTTCCGCCGCCTTTTTCGCCAGCAAGCCGGTCATCCTCGACCTCTCCCTGCTCGGCCCGGACGAACCCGGCCTGGGCAAGCTGTATCCAGCGCTGCTCGAACGGGGCATCCGCATCATCGCGATCGAGGGCGCCGATCCCACCACGCCGGCCATCGCCCACTGGCAATGGCCGGCGGGGCTGGAGGGGGGGCGCGCGTCGGGCGCCGTGGACATTCCCGACGACCACGTTCCCGTCCCGGAACGGATACAGGGATCATCGCTGATCTTCGAACAGCCGATCCGTTCGGGGCAGACGATCGTGAACCCCGATGGCGACATCATCATCATCGGGTCGGTCGGGTCGGGGGCGGAAGTCACCGCCGCAGGGTCGATCCATGTCTATGGCGCGCTGCGCGGGCGGGCGATCGCAGGCATGAACGGGCAGCCCGAAGCCCGCATCTTCGCCCATGACATGCGCGCGGAACTTCTGGCGATCGATGGATATTATATGACCGCCGAGGATATCGACCCCCGATTTTCCGGCAACCCGTCACAGGCCATGCTCAATAATGACACAATCGTGGTGCAGCCACTCAGCCTGCGGACGGCGGCACCCTCAAGAAGATGAATTCAAGATACATTTTTCATCGTCGCAGCGGTTGCATCCCCCCCTGCCGCGCCCTTACTCTTAACAACCATATTTCAACCGTTATGGCCTATACCTCCCCGGGCCGCGGACGGAAATGACAGGACAAGGAAGAACTAGAATGGCGAAAGTGCTGGTCGTCACCTCCGGAAAGGGCGGGGTCGGCAAGACAACGTCCACCGCGGCACTGGGCGCGGCGCTGGCACAGACGGGGCAGAACGTGGTCGTGGTCGATTTCGATGTCGGCCTGCGTAACCTCGACCTTGTCATGGGCGCGGAACGCCGGGTCGTGTACGACCTGATCAATGTCATCCAGGGCGAAGCGAAGCTGTCGCAGGCGCTGATCCGTGACAAGCGCGTCGAAACCCTGTCGATCCTGCCCGCGTCGCAGACCCGCGACAAGGACGCCCTGACGGCCGAAGGCGTCGCCAAGGTAATCGGCGAACTGCGTGAAAAGTTCGACTGGATCATCTGCGACAGCCCTGCGGGCATCGAACGCGGCGCGCAACTGGCGATGTACCATGCGGATTACGCCGTCGTCGTCGCCAATCCCGAGGTATCGTCCGTGCGCGACAGCGACCGCATCATCGGCATGCTCGACAGCACGACGGAAAAGGCCAAGGGCGGCGGCAAGATCGAGAAATACCTGCTGGTGACACGTTATGACCCCGGCCGTGCCTCACGCGGGGAAATGCTGCGTACCGAAGACGTGCTTGAAATCCTGTCGATCCCGCTGCTGGGGATCATCCCCGAAAGCGAAGAAGTCCTGCGCGCGTCGAACCTCGGTTCGCCCGTCACGATTTCCAGCCCGCAAAGCCCGCCCGCCCGCGCCTATTTCGAGGCGGCGCGCAGGCTGGAAGGCGAAAAGATCGACGTCACCATACCCACTGAACGTAGCGGCCTGTTCGGGTGGCTGTTCAAGGGAAGATCCTGATCATGGGCCTGCTTGATACACTTTTCGGTCGCAACCGCAGTTCCGCGCCCGTCGCGCGCGACCGGTTGCAGATCCTGCTGGCGCACGAACGCGCCGGCACGGACGGGCAGGAATCCGAACTGCTCAACACCCTCCATAGCGAGATCCTCGAGGTCATAAAGAAACATATCCCCGTCGATCAGGACAAGGTCCAGATCAAGGTGGATCGGGGGACATCGGTTTCGATGCTGGAAATCGACATCGAAGTGCCCGCCCTCGAAAAAAAGAAACTGCGCGAGGGCCGATAATGCAAAAACGGGGCGATCGCCATGGCGATGCCCCGTTTTCTGCATTTCCGGGAATGCGTGCCCGGAAACAAACCTTCGATAAAAAGATAAAAGTTTTTGGTGAAGCTTTTTTCAAAAAGCTTCGAAAGACGCCGCCTTTTTGAAAAAAGGCGACACCCAAAAACTTTTAAATGCTTTCCTTATTTTTTGGGAATGGCGAGGTCCGGCCTTACGCCAGCATCGGTTCGATCCAGATCCGCGCATTGTTGAAATCCCGCGTGATCGCCTCACGCGCCGCCTGCGGGTCACGCGCGCGCAGCGCATCAATCAGTGCGGCGTGGGGATGTACATCCCCCATGCTGCGCATGCTTGGCATCGGGCGCGACAGGGCATAAAGCGGGCCGATACGCACCCACAGGTTACGCAGGATATTGGCCGTCAGCGGCAGGTCCGCCAATGCCGCGATCGTGGTGTGGAAATCCGCGTTCAGGGCGGCAACCGCCCCGTCATCACGAATGGCCAGCGCATCGACGAACTGGCGATGCAGCATGGCAAGCGTCTCGATCCCGTGCGCGCTGGCCTTCAGGGCCGCAGCCTCCGCCAGCCTTACCTCAAGGTCGGAACGCAGGGCATGGATTTCCGCGAAATTACGGCGCGTCATCGCGGGCACGACCGCCGTATTGCGGTCATTGAGTTCCAGCGCATGTTCGGACACCAGACGCAGCAGCGCCTCACGCACGGGGGTCGGGCTCAGGCCAAGTTCGGCAGCAAGGGGACGCAGGACAAGACGTTCGCCCGCGCGGTAGCGACTGCGGATCAGGCCACGCCGGACATGTTCATAGGCATCAACGCTGAGGACACGTCGGGGGGGCTTGCTGTTCTGGTCCGTGATATCCGCCACCATACTGCTATCTTATCCTTCGTACAAATATATCTTATTAATCCGTATAAATAATGATCTCCCCGCAGATGGCAACTTGTACTATGTGTCAGTTGCATTTTTTATGCATATTTCATTTAAATGACACACGACTACAGCCTAGGGTTGATAATCCAGCCCGATATCCATCGCCCTGACACTGTGGGTCAGCCATCCCATCGAAATCAGGTCGATCCCCGTCGCGGCGATCGTGGCGGCCGTTTCCGGCGTAACCCCGCCTGAGGCCTCGGCCACGGCGCGGTGGTCGATCATGCTGACCGCCTTGCGCAACTGCTCCGGCGTCATGTTGTCAAGCAGGAAGACATCCACCCCCCCGACCTCAAGCCCCTCGGCCAACTGTTCCAGTGTATCGACTTCCAGTTCGATACTGACCAGGTGTCCCGCCGCCGCCCGTGCACGCGTCAGGGCGGGACGGATGCCCCCCGCAATCGCAAGGTGGTTGTCCTTGATCAGGATCGCATCATCCAGCCCGAAACGGTGGTTGGCGCCACCGCCCGCGCGCACGGCGTATTTCTGGATCGCGCGCATGCCCGGCATGGTCTTGCGCGTACAACTGACCTTGACGCCAAAAGGTTCCACCGCCGCCGCCACCTGCGCCGTCGCGGTGGCGATGCCACACAGGTGCGACAGGAAATTCAGCGCAACCCGTTCCCCCGACAGGATGCCACGCGCCGGACCGCGCACACTTGCGATCACCTGCCCGGGGGTGACATGGGTGCCATCGGGCGCCGCGACCGTGAATTCGATGCTCGGGTCCATCAGGGTGAAGGCCAGGCGCGCCATGTCCAGTCCCGCGACAACCCCGGCCTGCCGGGCGGACAGCACCGCATGGGCGGACGGGTTGCCCTCCCCCAGCGTCACATCGGTGGTCAGGTCGCCACCACGGCCCAGATCCTCCATCAGGCCCGCGCGTACCAGCGGTTCAAGCATCAGGTCAGGCAGGGGGCGGATCGATGGGGAACGGATCGTCATGCGATCACTCCGTTATCAGGGGATAATGTCATCTTGCCGGCCTGCGCCACGATCGGCGCGATCGCATCACGCACCGCGCCAAGCGTCAGGCACGACGGCACGGCCTCATGGGCGGTTTCGGGGAAATCGGCGCGGAAATGACCGCCACGGCTTTCCCTGCGCTGCTGGGCCGCAAGCACCACCATGGCGGCGACAAGGGCCGCATCATCATGCTCCATCCGTGACGCAAACCGCCACAGTGTTTCATGCAGTTCGTCATGCGTGCGCACCACACCCGCGCCACGGGCCATGACGCGACGCAGGGCCTCGCTCGGGGCAGGCGTGAGGGGGGGCGCGACACCATCTTCCCCCGGCGGGGCGGTGCGGGCCAGCGACAGGCCCGACAGGTCACGGGCGACCCACGTGCCGAACGACACGGCCTCCAGCAGGGAATTGCTGGCAAGGCGGTTCGCCCCGTGCAGGCCGGTGCAGGACACCTCCCCGCAGGCCCACAGGCCGGGCACGCCGGTACGCCCGCGACCGTCCACCACGACCCCGCCCATATGGTAATGGGCGGCGGGCCGCACCGGGATCGGCTGCCGGGCGGGGTCGATCCCCTGCGCACGGCACAGCGCGTCGATGGCGGGAAAGCGGGTGGCGAAACGCGCACCAAGCACCTGCCGCGCATCAAGGAAGACATGGTGGCCTGCCCGCATGTGCCGCCACACCGCGCGCGAGACGATGTCGCGTGCGGCCAGTTCCTCGGTAAAGCGGTCACCATTCTCATCCACCAGCACGGCACCTTCGCCACGCACGGCCTCGCTGATGAGCGGCATCGGACCGGCCACATGACGGGCGGCAAGGGCCGTGGGATGGAACTGCACGAACTCAAGGTTGCCCAGGACCGCGCCTGCGCGCGCGGCCAGCGCCAGTCCCTGCCCGCAGGATCCCAGCGGGTTGGTCGTATCGCCAAACAGGCCGCCGATCCCCCCCGTGGCCAGCACCACGGCGGGCGCGGGCCATGTGATGTCACGTCCCATCACGCTGGCGCGCAGGCCGGTTACGGCCCCGTCATGGGTCAGGAGCGCCTGCACGCGGGCATTTTCAAGGACGGTGATGCGCGGGGTTGCGCGCACACGCGCCACCAGTGCCTCCATGATCGCGGCCCCGGACGCATCACCCCGCGCATGCACGATGCGGTGGCGGCAGTGCGCGGCCTCCAGCCCCAGTTTCAGCGTGCCGTCGGCCGCACGGTCGAAATGCACCCCGAACGCCGAAAGGCGCGCAATGGCGTCCGGCCCGTCGGCGGTCACACGGTCCACGATGGCGGGATCACACAGCCCCGCCCCGGCGGCCAGCGTATCGGCCGCATGCAGCGCGGGCGTGTCATCCGCCCCCACCGCGGCGGCAATCCCGCCCTGCGCCAGCATGCTCGACGCCATTGCGGGACGCGCGGCGGCCAGTGGCCCGGCCGAGAGCAGCACGCACGGCCCCTCAAGCATCAGCGCCGTCATCACCCCGGCCAGTCCGCCGCCGACAATGACGGGTTGCCCGGCAAGGGCGCGCAGGCTTTCGCCGGTCATATCGCCAGCATGCGTTCGACCGCACGCCGCCCGCGTGCCGCCAGCGCCGGGTCGATCGTCACCTCATGCGTCATGGTCTCCAGCGCGTGGCGCAGGCCCGACAGGGTGATGCGCTTCATGTGCGGGCACATGTTGCACGGGCGGACGAAATCGATCTTCGGA
Source organism: Gluconacetobacter entanii (assembly GCF_013155425.1). Taxonomy (NCBI): domain Bacteria; kingdom Pseudomonadati; phylum Pseudomonadota; class Alphaproteobacteria; order Acetobacterales; family Acetobacteraceae; genus Gluconacetobacter; species Gluconacetobacter entanii. Next base: position 80,841 of record NZ_JABJWD010000011.1, read on the forward strand.
TGCAAAAGGGCGAGGTTGTCGCTCATGGAGCACTCGGTCACCAGCAGCACCTTGCCGCCGTCATGGGCCTGCACGTAATCGCTCATCATCGCGGTGGAGCCGGAAAAATCCGACACCGCGACGACTTCGGGCGGGCATTCCGGATGCGCCAGCACCACCACGCCGGGATTATCCTCGCGCATGCGGGTGATTTCCTGCGGGGTGAAGCGTTCATGCACCTCGCAATGGCCGGGCCACGTGATCATCTTGATACCGGTCTCCGCCTCGATATTGCGGGCGAGGAATTCGTCGGGGATCATGATGACCCGGTCCGTGCCAAGGCTTTCGACCACACGCTTCGCATTGCCCGACGTGCAGCAGATGTCGCTTTCGGCCTTCACCTCCGCCGAGGTGTTGACGTAGGTCACGACGGGCACGCCGGGATGGCGTTCACGCAGCAGGCGCACATCGGCCGCCGTGATGGAATCTGCCAGCGAACATCCTGCCCGCATGTCGGGGATCAGCACGGTGCTGTCGGGATTGAGCATCTTCGCCGTCTCGGCCATGAAATGCACGCCCGCCATGACGATGACATCGGCGCTGGCCTCCTGCGCTTCCCGCGCGAGGGCGAGGCTGTCGCCACGGATGTCGGCAACGCAGTGGAAGATTTCCGGTGTCTGGTAATTATGCGCCAGGATAATCGCGTTGCGCTGCTGCTTGAGTTCCTCGATGGCGCGGATGTCGTCAAGGAACGTCGCCCACTCCATCTCGGGGACCAGATGGCGCACGCGGTCATAAAGCCGGTCAGCCGCTTGCCGGGGACCCAGTTGATTCATGATTGCCCTCCTCGCCGGTGGCCCCAGATTTCTTTATACTCAATTTGAGTATAAGTGAGGCACGATCATCCGGCCGGACACTTCCAACGTGAAACCCCGCCTGTGTCAATCAGGATTTTCGTGATCCTGTCCCTGCATCCATCCCGAAGGCGGGGCGTTCAGCCTGAATGTACGATCGGCAGCTTGCTTCCCGCGAACTGCCGCGCCCGCCGCACCTCGCCACAGAAACGGAACAGGCGGGCGGGCCTGCCGCCGGTCTTTTCGTCAATCCTGCCTGTTTCCTCAATAAGTTGCTGCTGTGTCACCAGCCTGCGGAAATTCTGCTTGTGCACATGGCATCCCGCCAGGCTTTCGACCGTGCGCTGCAACTGGAACAGGGTGAACTCCTCGGGCATCAGTTCGAACACGACGGGGCGGTAACGTATCCTTGCACGCAGGCGCGCCATGGCCGTTGCCAATATGCGACGGTGGTCACGGTGCATGTACCGGCCGGGAATCGCCTGCACGGGGGGGCATCCGGCTTCGGCCACCAGGGTCGCCTCATACAGCAGTTCATAGCGCTGCAGCACAAGTTCATCATCCCACGCGCCACCATCACCGATGGCGAACAGCGCCATGCAGCGCTGCCACTGGCGCATCCGCGTCTCGATATCCGCCATGCCCGCCACCCACGCGCACAGGCGGCGTTCGATCAGGTCCGTGACCTCCTGCGTCGTGTCGCTGGTGCGGTCCTCCCACGGGAAATAGTCGTACCAGTCCCGCCACCCCGTCTCCCGCGCGTGGCTGCGGGTCAGGGCGAGGTAGGAGATGGAGATGCTGCGGCCCTGTTCGGGATGCAGGGCGCGGTCATGGTCGGCAAAGGTATAAAGCTGCTCCACATGGCCGATGGGATGGCCGGTCTGCTGCTCCACCCATGAACGCACGCCCGCCTGCAGGGAACGGTGGCCGCTTTCCAGCGGGCCGGAGGGCAGCAGGCGGCCATCGTCGATCGTCATCACCTGCGGCACGCCGTCACGCACCGCCGTCAGCACCGCGATCAGTTCCGTCACCACATGCGACATCATGCCATCCGCGCCCATCATGCCCCCATCATGCCCCGGTGTAACGTCCGGCGTACTGCCCCTGCCGTACTGCCCTGCCATGCAGGACGTGCCGTATCACATGCCCCTGTATAATGTGCCGGTGTGTTTCGCATGCAACCGTCATGCCCCTCCCCCGTTATGACAGGCACAATCCGCCACGAACGCCACAGGCGCGGGTCTTTCCCGATGCGTGCCCGTTCATGATCCGAAAGGAGCACCGGAATGGCGAAAGCCGCTGAAAACACATTCCTGACCGACGTGCAGACCCTGCGCGCCCGTGCGAAGGCCTCCATCGAACAGGGGGCGCTGACCCCTGCCTATCAGGGGAACGTCAAGACGGCCATCGACCTGCTGCAGACGGTTGTCGCGACGGAACTTGTCTGTGTCCTGCGCTATACCATGCATTCGATTTCGGTCGAAGGCATCACCAGCGAAAGCGTCGCCGCCGAATTCGCGACCCACGCCAAGGAAGAGCGCGCGCATATGATGTGGGCCGCCGAACGCATCGACCAGTTGGGCGGCGTGCCCAACCTGTCACCCGAAGGACTGGCCACCCGTTCGGCCAGCGAATATGGCGCGGGCGGCAACCTGGTGGAAATGGTGCGCCAGAACCTCGTGGCCGAACGCCTCGTGATCGAGCATTACCGCGAACTGATCCGCTATTTCGCGGACCATGACCCGACCACGCGCATCATGCTTGAAAAGATCCTCGCCGAAGAAGAGGAACACGCAACGGACATGCATGACCTGCTGGTCGCGCATGAAGGCACGCCGTTCCTGCCCTGATCCCTACGTTCGGCCATTTTTCCCTTTTTCGCGGCGCCTGCGTCCCCCGGCCATGTCCCGACATGGCCGGCCGCCCCTGCACGCCCGGTCCCTGCCCTTTTCCCGCACACCGGACGCATCAAGCGCCGCATGACAGCATCCGGCACGGTCGATGGCCCCCTGAACAGGGATGGCCTGACCGCCTGCCAAAACCGGACCAACCATTACGGAGACCCTGACATGACAGACGTCAGAACCTACGACCTGTTCATTGGTGGCGAATGGGTGCCCGCCACGACCGAGGAACGCGACACCATCCGCAACCCCGCAACGGGCGAGGCGCTGGCCAGCGTCGGCATCGCCAGCAAGGACGACGTCGATCGCGCCCTGCAGACCGCGCAGGAAGCCTTTGGCACCTGGAGCCGCCTGATCGCCACCGACCGCGCGGACTACCTGTACAAGCTGATCGACCTGATCCGCCGGGACGAGGACAGGCTGGCGCGCATCATCACCAGCGAAAACGGCAAGCCCATCCGCGAGGCGAAGGTGGAGGTCAACTTCGCCATCCAGTTGATCCGCTTCGCCGCGGAAAATGCCCGCAGGCTGGAGGGTAACATCATCCCCGGCAGCCGCCCGGGCGAAAAGATCCTGATCGAGAAGATCCCCCATGGCGTCGTCGCCGGGATTTCGGCATGGAACTTCCCCCTTGCCCTGACGGCGCGCAAGCTTGGCCCGGCGCTGGCGGCGGGCAACACCTTCGTCATCAAGCCGCATGAACTGACGCCGCTTGCGACACTCGCGCTGGCGGAACTGTCGGTGGAAGCAGGCTTCCCCAAGGGCGTGTTCAACGTCGTCACCGGTGGCGGCGTGACGGTGGGCAACCAGCTTGTCACCAACCCGATCACTAAGCTGATCACCATGACCGGCAGCACGCCCGCAGGCCGCAAGATCATGGCGGCGGCATCCGAAGGGCTGAAGGAAGTGCGGCTTGAACTGGGCGGCAAGGCCCCGTTCATCGTCATGGACGACGCGGATATCGAGGCCGCGGCGAACGCTGCCGTTGCCGCACGATTCATGAATTGCGGGCAGGTCTGCACCGCCAACGAACGCACCTATGTCCACCAGGCGGTCTATGACCAGTTCCTCGACCTGCTACGCAGGAAGATAGCGGAAATCAAGGTCGGCAACCCGCTCGATGCGGACACGACCATGGGGCCGAAGATCAGCAGGGCGGAGATGGAAAAGGTCGATGACATGGTCCAGCGCGCCGTGGCGCAGGGTGCGAAGGTCGAGATCGGGGGCAAGGCCCTGACGGGTGGCATCTATGACGCGGGCAATTTCTATGCGCCCACGCTGCTGACGAACGTGACGAACGAAATGGACATCACGCAGAACGAGGTGTTCGGCCCGGTCCTGTCGCTCATCAAGGTCGAGGACTTTGACGAGGCGCTGATGATGGCCAACAAGTCGCGCTATGGCCTGTCGGCCTACATGTTCACGCAGGACCTCAAGAAGATCATGCGCATGAGCAATGAACTGAATTTTGGCGAGATCTACGTCAACCGCGAAGGGGGCGAGGCCGCGCAGGGCTTCCACCATGGTTATGGCGACAGCGGCATCGGGGGCGAAGACGGGCAGTACGGCCTCGAAGCCTATGTCGATACCAAGACCATCTACCTCAATTACTGAGGCGGTTTTCGCATCGCGCGACCATGACAGGGGGCCTTCGGGCTCCCTGTTTTCGTATGAACCGACTGAAGTAAAAGAAGTTTTTGGTGAAGCTTTTTCCAAAAAGCTTCAAAGAACGCCGCTTTTTCAGATCAAAAGGCGGCACCCAAAAACTTTTAATATTTATCCAAAAATACGCACGCCCTCAGATCTGGCGCATCCAGACCGTGCTGACGCTGTGGCTTGGCCCCTTGCGCAGGATCAGGCGCGCGCGTTCGCGCGTGGGCAGGATGTTTTCCTCAAGGTTCGGCAGGTTGATGCGTCGCCAGATATCACGCGCCACCTTCTCCGCCTGCTCCGGGGTCAGGTCGCGGTAATGGTGGAAATATGACGTCGGCTTGCGAAAGGCGGTCTGCTGCAGCAACTGGAAACGCTGCACGTACCACCGTTCGATATCCTGCGTATCCGCGTCGAGATAGATGGAAAAGTCAAAGAAGTCCGACGCCATGAAGGGCTGTTCCGACGCGGTCTGCAGCACGTTCAGTCCCTCGAAGATCAGGATGTCCGGCTGGTCCACCACCTGATAGCGGTCGGGGATGATGTCATAGGCCTCGTGCGAGTAGATGGGCACGTCGAGGTTACGCTCCCCCGCCTTGAGCGCGGCGAGGAAGGAGATCATCTGCCGCAGGTCATAGCTTTCGGGAAAGCCCTTGCGCGCCATCAGGTCACGCTCCTGCAGCACGCGCGTGGGCAGCAGGAAGCCGTCCGTCGTCACCAGCGACACGTTGGGATGGTCGGGCCAGCGCGACAGCACCGCCTGCAGCAGGCGGGCGAACGTGCTCTTGCCCACGCCCACACTTCCGGCGATGCCGATGATGAAGGGCACCGTCCGGCGCGGTACGCCGAGGAAGGCGCTCTTGACCATGTTGTTGAGGCTGCGACTGGCAAGCACATGCAGGTTGAGCAGGCGCGACAGCGGCAGGTACACCTCCGCAATGTCCTCGAGCGAGACCGGTTCGTTATGGCCGCGCAGGGACGCGACCTCCGCCTCGTTCAGGGACTGGGGCACATTGGCGCGCAGGGCCGCCCATTCGGGGCGGGGGAAAATCATGTATGGCCGGGTCGCGCCATATGACGGGACCTGTGGCGTGTCGGGACTGTTACCCTTTCCACTCTCCAAGGGCCGCTCTCCTCCTGATGGTCGATCCGGGCACAGGTGCCCTTATCCACGCCGGGCGGCGTAACATCTTACCCTGCCCCGATCCAGAGCCACGGGCCCCAATTTCGCGTGTGCAGGCCCTGTATCGCATCCTACGGCCCCTACCTGATACAGTCGTGACAATTGTGACACGCCTGCGCCCCCTGTCTGGCGGCCCTGTTCGGGTGCGATACAGGGGCGTGCAAGACGGGTTTGCAGGGCGGCCCGGGAGACACTGGCCCTGTTAAGTGCTGGTGATGAGCATCAAGGGCCCTGCCCTGAAACCCGCCAAAGGGGATTGCCCTTTGGAAACCATGACTTATCAGTGAATTGAGGAGGTGAGAGGTCAGCGCCCCCTTGAAAAATCGCCCTTCAACACGCAACGAGAACAGAGCCTGCCCCCTCCCGCATGATGGATCGTCCGATGCCCCCCACACTTTCCCCCTCCGCAGCACCAGATGCGTGGCACGACGAGACCGCGCGCACCGCATTGCGACGGATCTTCGACGCCGCCATCCACAGCGCGCAGCCAGCACGCGTGCTGTCGCGCCACCTGCCCCCGCCACCAGCGGGACGGTGCGTGGTGATCGGCGCGGGCAAGGCCGCCGCCGCCATGGCTGCGGCCCTGGAACAGGCATGGCCGGACGTGCCGCTGCGTGGGGTTGTGGTGACGCGCGACGGGCACATGGCCACGACGTCGCGCATCCGCGTGATGGAAGCCGCCCATCCCGTCCCCGACAGCCGAAGCGAGGACGCGGCGCGCGCCATGCTTGACGAAGTGCGGGGCCTTGGGCCGGATGACCTTGTCATCGCCCTGATTTCCGGGGGTGGTTCGGCGCTGATGGAACTGCCCGCACCGGGCCTGACGCTGGAGGACATGCGCGCACTCAACCGCGCCCTACTCCATTCGGGGGCGGATATCGGCGACATGAACCTGGTGCGCCGCCACCAGTCGCAGGTCAAGGGGGGACGCCTGGCCTGCGCCTGCGCGCCAGCGCCCGTGCTGACACTGGCCATCAGCGACGTGCCGGGGGATGACCCGCTGACCATCGCAAGCGGGCCGACCGTGCCGGACCCCACGACACCTGCCGATGCGCTCGCGGTACTGCGCCGCCGCGACATCACCGTCCCGCCACAGGTCATCGACGCCCTGACACATCCTGCGCCCGCACGCATGCAGCCCAACCCGGACAATCGCTACATCCTGATTTCCACACCGCTGATGGCGCTGGAGGCCGCGGCAGACGAGGCACGCAGCCTTGGCCTGACGCCGCTGATCCTTGGCGATGCGCTGGAGGGGGAAAGCCGGGAAGCCGCGATCATCATGGCTGGCATCGCGCAGTCCGCGCGCCACCACGGCATGCCGGTGGCAGGGCCTGCCGTGCTGCTATCGGGCGGGGAGACGACCGTCAGCATCCGCCCGGCCGATGGCCCACCCGGGCGCGGCGGGCGCAATACGGAATTCCTGCTTTCCCTCGCCCTTGCGTTGCGGGGACAGGACGGGATCTGGGCCATCGCGGGGGACAGCGACGGCATTGACGGGACCGAGGACGCGGCAGGTGCGCTCATCACGCCCGATACGCTGTCACGCGCCCGCGCGCTGGGACTGGACCCGCGGGAGTTCCTGCGCCGCCATGACAGCTACAGCCTGTTTGACGCCACGGGAGACCTGATCCGCACCGGCCCGACGCTGACGAACGTCAACGACATCCGTGCAATCATGGTGCTGTAGGGGATTCGAAAAACCATTGATAAAATAAAAAGTTTTTGGTGAAGCTTTTTTCAAAAAGCTTCAAGGAACGCCGCCTTTTTGAAAAAAGGCGGCACCCAAAAACTTTTAATCATTCTTCCCGGACAGACGGGTCAGTTCGCATTGCCCCCATGCGGCTTGCCGTAACTGACCTGCGTGTCAGGCACGACGAAGTGCTTGGGGTCTTCCTGATTCTGGGAATCATCGTCATCCCCCGCCTGCGACGGGTCGTAGCCGGAGGAGATCATCTGCATCGCCGCCGCGTCGGGCATGGGGTGATAGGCCTCGGTCGCGGCGTCGGGGTCCGGGTCGATGCGCGGCAACTGCCGCACATGCCCGGCGGCGGAGGCATGGGCCGGGCCAGGCACCGTGGTCCCGTTGGCGCGATGCCCGCCAATGGGGGGCATCGCCTCATCAACATCCACGGGATCGGTGGGGTCGCCATGCATCGTATCGGCGCACGACGCCAGGCACAGCAAAAGCCCGATCATGACAAGACGCGGTTTCATGCGCGCACAGTATCATCCCGCGCCACGGCACAAAGCCCGATTATTGCATATCCTGCCGTCACGCCATGGTGACGGCAGAAGACGTCCATACGGGCGGGTACGTCATTCCGCCTCATCTTCGGGATCGACCAGCATGGCTTCGGCCACCACGCCCGCCTGCTCACGCACGCGGCGTTCGATGTCGGCGGCCATTTCGGGATGCTCACGCAGGAACTGCTTGGCGTTTTCACGCCCCTGCCCAATGCGCTGGCTGTCGCAGGAGAACCACGCCCCGGACTTTTCCACGATCCCGGCCTTTACGCCAAGGTCGATCAGTTCGCCCATCTTGCTGATGCCTTCGCCATACATGATGTCGAATTCCACCTGCCGGAAGGGCGGCGCCATCTTGTTCTTGACCACCTTGACGCGGGTCTGGTTGCCCACGACCTCGTCCTTGTCCTTGATGGAGCCGATGCGGCGGATGTCCATGCGCACCGAGGCATAGAATTTCAGCGCATTGCCGCCCGTCGTCGTCTCCGGGCTGCCGAACATGACGCCGATCTTCAGGCGGATCTGGTTGAGGAAGATCATCATGGTGTTCGAACGCGACACCGATCCCGTCAGCTTGCGCAGCGCCTGGCTCATCAGGCGGGCATGCAGGCCGACATGGCTGTCGCCCATGTCGCCCTCAAGTTCCGCGCGCGGGACAAGGGCGGCCACACTGTCGATCACCAGCACGTCGATCGCCCCAGAACGCACCAGCGTATCGGCAATCTCCAGCGCCTGTTCGCCGGCGTCAGGCTGGCTGATGAGGAGGTTGTCCACATCCACCCCAAGCTTGCGCGCATAGCCGGGATCAAGCGCGTGCTCCGCATCGATGAAGGCGCAGGTGCCGCCCTTTTTCTGCGCCTCCGCAATGGCGTGGAGCGCCATGGTCGTCTTGCCCGAACTTTCAGGGCCATAGATTTCCACGATACGCCCGCGCGGCAGGCCACCGATGCCAAGGCCGATATCAAGGCCAAGCGACCCGGTGGAGATCACATCGACCTCCGCCTTGGGCCGTTCGCCCATGCGCATGATCGATCCCTTGCCGAATGCGCGTTCGATCTGGCTCAGCGCACCTTCGAGAGCCTTGCCTTTGTCAATACCCGGAGCCTGTGCCATGGCCTGCTTACCTTTTCGACGAAGCTGTGTTTCGCGCATTCCATGTTCCTGTCTGTGGGTCAACACAGGATCCGCCGGACGGGATGGACGTGTCCGGGGGCTTTCCACATGGAAGCGGCCTTGCTGCTTCCTATATGGAACAAAACAAGATCATTTACAACCTTGCCCCTGTCATTTGCCGTATCATTTCTCCCGCCCCGACATGACGCGGGAGGTCACGCCTCACCGTGGCCCGACCGCAAGGCCGGTTTCACGCGGGTCCGAACCGGCGACGCATGCCGCGCCATCACCGGGCAGGCCACGGGGACAGACGATGGCGTTGACGCGCCCTTCGGCCGTGACCGCGCGCGATGCGGGCGCCTGCCCGGACAGGACAAGCTTCATCTCCTCCGCCACGGCGGCGGCGGCATCGTTCTGGCCCGACCCGGCCACGGCGGCGCGGAAGGCATGGCCGTCACTGGCGATCGCGGCAGACAGCAGCGCTGCGGGCATGCGCGCGGGTGACGCCGCAAGCACGATGCCTGTATTGCCCGCGATGCGTCCCGTGCCGAACAGGTTGTTCATCGTCAGGCTGCACGCCACGGCCATACCGGCATGGTCCACCACGGCAAAGGAGGTCGAGGCCGGAAGCGGCGGCAGCATGCCACTGCCCGGCGTGCCGGAATCAAGGACGGCCTGCGCGCGGGCGGTCTGGTCATCATTGGTCAGTTTGCCCTGCGTATCCCCGCCACGCGCGCGCCATGCGGCGACGACCCCCTGTGACAGGGCCTCGGGGTTGCCCTGCCCGGCCAGCAGCGCGCGGAAGGCAACGGCGCTGCCGAGGCCACCATCGGCGGGGGGCGGCAGGAACGCGACCGTCAGGCCGCCTGCGGCACTGACCCGCAGCGGCAGGCGTTCGGAGGGGATGGCCGCGCGCAGGTCGCTGGTCTGCAACCCGCCGCCCGCGGCCTGGCTGCCTGCGGTGAAGGACTGCGCCAGCGCGCCGTTATACATGTCGCCCACGCCCATGCTGCGGATCTGGTCCAGCACGCCGGACAGGTGCGTCTGCACCAGTGCGTCCCCTTCGACCAGGGCCGTGCCATCGGTGCGACTGAAGATCGCGCGCATGCCCGGATCCGCCAGCAGAGGTCCCTGCACGGTGGCAAGATCACTTGCCAACTGGTGGCTGACATTGACGCCATTGACCGCAAGCGACATCGCATCAGGCAGGATTTCGGCGAAGGAGGTGGTGCCATATTGCAGGTGCATCAGGTACATCCCGCGCACCAGCATCGGGACCGCCGCGGGACGATCCGCATGGGGCGCGCCGGGGATGCCATCGGTGGTGCCCCCGCGCGGGGTGAAGATGAAGGCGCGGCCCCCTTCATTATCGCCGGGGCGGTAGGCAAGGCACGCCCCGCCCGATCCCATCGACGCGCGGGACGGCAGCGTCACCGCCAGCGCCATGCCCATTGCCGCCGCCGCATCGGCCGCATTGCCACCACGCGAAAGGATATCGCGCCCGACCATGGCGGCCTGTGGTTCATCGGCGGCCACGGTCCCGATCAGCGCACCGGGCGACGGGCCGAACATGTGGGTGACAAGGTGCATGGGCGAGGAATGGCCACATCCGGCGACGGAAACCGCAAGCATTGCCGACAACGCGACCCGGACGGACCTGCGCGCAAAGGAATTCATGGAATGCTCTGGCACGCGTCTTCTTCTCCATTTGACCACAACAGCATATGCCCCGCCAGCCTATGGCATCGACACACCGGCATTCCGCCATTAGCGGTCTTGCGCGCAGGGGGCAAGCGGCCTTTTGCACCACTGCCACCACGGGCGCGGCGACATGAGAGCGCCCCCCGGCAGGCTGTTGCATGGATTTTCCATACCCCGGTTCCATGGACAGAAAACTGATGGAAAAGGCTTTTTCCAGACCATGTCCCCTGCGGATGCCCGGCCGGCGGGTGAACTGCGGATCATTGCGCAAATATAGTGAACATGGGTGCCGACCACGGGAAAGACGGGATAACGAGGATATGGTCAGGGCATGTACCGTGGATACGCCATGGGTATGCATGATTTGGTCACATCATGGCCGGACACAGGCCAAAGCGTAGGACAGGAATAAAAACAATTCCCTAGAATATCTCATATTCTTTTTCGTTTAAGTTCGGTGAAAATTCAATCGGGCATACAACACGCAATCATGCCGGGATTCATAAATGAAATCGTTTCAATTTATTCGGGATAAGTATATAAATTACAATAACATAATTTTAAATGCAGTTTCAATAATATATGCGGACATAATATCACATTTAATTATTTATATGGAAAAATAATTTCTATTTCCAGATAATAACTTGAAAAATCCACCTATTTATTAAGTAAATAATACACAATTATCCGCAAACACATATGGAAAAATACATTTTATAAATCAAAAAAAATATGCCGTGCGCTTTCCCATATATACCTCAGGATAACTCGCGCCCTGCCTTTACTGGCACTTTTTCTGGAATGTTTTTTGCCCTGATTGAAATAACCACATCACTCATGTGCCTTTTGACCTTGATATTCCTTCCTGTAACCAAAGCAGAATTTTCCGGGACAAGTCAGGAATATGGCCCCAAGGCATGAAATATGCGCATCGACCTTTCCGCCTGCGGGGCCAGTCCTGATCCTGCCGGTTGCCGTGGCATTTCATTTCGGCTTCCCGCCCTGTCACGCGTGAAACCCGTCACGGCATTGCCATGCATGGCGGATCTTTAACATGCCATCTTCTTTCCTTACCTGCTGGCATCCTTTACATACCCCCATCCTGACCCGATTGACGGAGGCCGCCCGTGTCCATTTCCCACAATACCCGCCGATTGCGCCGCCTGTTGCCCGTCTCCATGGCCGCGGCCCTGCTGGCGGGCGGGCTTTACGCCCCGACCGGGGCCCTTGCCCAGAGCGCGAGCGACACCTTCACCCCCGCGCAGCGCAAGGCAATCGTGGAAATCGTGCGCGATGCGCTGAAGACCGATCCCTCCATCCTGACCGATGCGATCACCGCGCTGCGGCAGAATGCCGCCAACCAGGCGCAGGCCTCGGCACAGGGGGCGCTGGCCGCCCATCGGGCGCAACTGCTCAACCCCGTGGCGTCGGACGCGATCCTTGGCAATGCGCAGGCCACAACCACCGTGGTCGAATTCTATGACCCGCGCTGCCCCTACTGCCGCAAGGTCCTGCCCGACCTTGACCGGATCGTGGCGGAGGACAAGAGCGTGCGCATCATCGAAAAGGTCGTCCCCGTACTGGGACAGGGCAGCCTGATTGCGTCACAGGCGCTGGTCGCCGCGTTCCAGCAGGGCGGACAGGCGGCGTATTTCAAGATGCAGCACGCCATCATGACGGACTCGGAACATCCCACCGTCGATCGCATGCGTACGCTCGCCAAACAGTGCGGACTGGATGCGGACCAGATGGCCAAGGCGATGAACGGGGAGAAAGTTACCGCCGTGCTTCAGGCGAACATGGAACTTGCCCACGGCATCGGCCTTGACGGGACACCCACCTTTGTCTTCAACGCCCGCCAGATCATTCCCGGCGCGGTGGATTACGACGAACTCAAGAAGGCCATCGCCCATACCCGCTGATCCGGCGGCGTCACGCAGCACCCCCGCCATACGGCCCGCCCGTCCGGGGGATGCCGCGTTCCTGCCGGCAATCGAACACTCGGCCGCGCAACGCTTCGCCACCATTCCCGCGCTGGCGGGACTGGCGACGGGTGATGTCATGACGGCACAGACGCATCTGGCATGTATCGCTGAAGGCACATGCTGGGTGGCGCAGGACGACACGGGCATGATTGTCGGCTTCCTCAGCGCCCGGACGCAGCATGACAGCCTGCATATCCTCGAACTTTCAGTCCGCCGGGAATCACAGGGGCAGGGGTTGGGACGCGCGCTTCTGCACGCGGCCATGCATCAGGTGCGGCAGTCACGCAGGACGGGCGGCCTGACCCTGACCACATTTCGCGATGTCGCGTGGAATGCGCCGTTCTACCGCGCGATGGGGTTCGTGGACATGGATACCCCGCCCCCATGGCTGCGGGCACTGCTGGCGGAAGAAATCGCGGGGGGATTTCCGGCCGGGTCGCGCTGCGCAATGCGGTGGCGGCCGGGGAAAGAGATTATCCGGAAATAATCCGTTGATAAAAAGATAAGGTTTCTGGGTGTCGCCTTTTTCCAGAAAGGCGACGTTCCCTGAAGCTTTTTGAAAAAAGCTTCACCAAAAACTTCTTTGAATTTTCAGGGTTCTTCTGGATGCGTGCATCCATTGCGGGTGAAGGAAAAGGCACCATCGCGCCCTTTCCTTGCGTGGGGTCACTTCACCGCTTCGGCAACCTTCTGCCCGACATCCACCGGCGCATTGATGCGCATCAGCTTCGACAGCGCCGTGACCATCTGGTCCATCATCTCGTCCGTATGGAACGGCCCCGGCGTCAGGCGCAGGCGCTCCGTCCCGCGCGGCACGGTGGGATAGTTGATCGGCGTGGCATACAGCCCGTATTCATTGAGCAGCCGGTCACTGAGGTCGCGGCAGCGCTGCGCATCGCCCACCGGGATGGGCACGATATGGCTGGGCGTCATGGTGAACGGGATCCCCGCCTTGCGCAGGCGCGCGCGGAAGGCATTGACGCGCTCGAACATCTTTTCACGACGCCATGCATCCTTGCGCACCTGCCGCACGCTCGTCAGGGCGGCGGCAACCACGGCCGGCGGCAGCGCGGTGGTGAAGATGAAGCCCGACGCGGCAAGGCGCAGATATTCCACGATCTCGCTCGACGCGGTGATGTATCCGCCATGGACGCCAAACCCCTTGGCCAGCGTGCCTTCGATGATGTCCACCTGGTCCGCCACGCCGTCGCGTTCGGAAATGCCACCGCCCTGCGCGCCGTACAGGCCCACCGCATGCACTTCGTCCAGATAGGTGATGGCGTTGTATTTCCGCGCCAGCGCGCATGTCCCGGCGATGTCGGAAATGTCGCCGTCCATGGAATACACGCTTTCGAACGCGATCAGCTTTGGCGCGTCAGGCGGGGCGGCCGCCAGCTTGGCTTCGAGGTCCTCGAGGTCGTTATGTTCGTAAATGACCGTGGTGGAACCACGCGCGCCCTTGATGCCCGCGATCATGGAGGCATGGTTCAGGCGATCGGAAAAGCAGATCCAGCCCGGCATGCTGGTCAGGATGGTCTGCAGGCTCGCCTGGTTGGAGACATAGCCCGACACGAACAGCAGCCCTGCCTCCTTGCCATGCAGGTCCGCCAGTTCATGTTCGATCGCGGTGTGGTAGGGACTGGTGCCCGCGATGTTGCGCGTGCCGCCAGCACCCGCGCCATGTTCACGGATCGCGGTGATCGCCGCATCCATCACGACGGGTTCGACACCCATGCCCAGGTAATCGTTCGAGGACCATACCACGACCTCACGGTCATGGTCGCAGGCGGGGGTCGCAGGCGTGGCGGGGGCCTTTTCCTGCTCGTACACGGGGTAACGGTCCGCCTCCCGCGCGAGGGGGGTGAACTGGCGGTACCGGCCCTGCGTACGGATATCCGCCAGCGCGGTGCGGCAGAACCGGTAAAACGGATGGCCGTCCGGATGATTACTGGACACTGATCTTCCTTTCCATGCGAACCTCGTTCCATACCCGCACCGAACCGTCATTCCAGCGCCGGACGCGGCCCCGTCGCGCCATGGGCGACGATGTGCGGGCCGGGCGTCCCATGGCGTGGAACGGCAATGTCACGCCCCACAGGCAGGATTATTTCCCTATCCGTCCAGTCTTATAAGCCTTCTGCCGTCAGGTCACCATGCCACGGCCGTCGTGAAATTTAAAAAATCTCCACTTTTCGGGGCGTCCTAGCGGACATAGATGCGGATCGTGGGGGCATCAACGCCCGGATCCGTCATGCCTGTCATCTCCATCTGTGCAGGGTCGGCACCGTCATGGACGATCTCCGTGGCGACGTCCTGCGCATAGGTCGCGACGATACGTGACAGCAATGTGGCCTGCGCATCCGGGGACAGGGCATCGGGAATGGCGGCGACAATGGTGAACAGCACGTTGGGCTTGCGCGCCAGCGCTTCCGCCACGGCCTTCTTCAGGTCGGGCTGCCATTGGGACTGCGGCGTTCCGGCCCGGATTTCAAGCAGCGGCGGGACATGGCGGACCTCCACCGGCGGCGGGGGCGGGATGACCACCTGCGGCGGGTCGCCTGCATGGCGGTTGAACGTCTTTTGCCCGATCAGCGTACAGCCCCCGAGCCAGAACATGCTGGAGGCAAGGACAACACAGACGGGCAGCGCAAGGCGGCATGATACGGGCATGACCGCCAAGCGATACAGCATCCACGTCGCGGGGCAAGGGCCAAAAACGTCAGCCACGGCATCAGCCCCTGCCCCGCGCGCCCCGACAATCAAACGCCTGTGACCCTGCATCCCCTCAGGGGACTTGCGATCAGGAAGCATCATCCTGTAGTCGTGGGACATCACGTGATGCCCCGACACGGCAATATCCGGACATGGCAGACATGGCGCGATGCGGCATCCCGCCTGTGGCATATTCGCCCTGCCACCATGAACCAACAGGTGGATCAGGCCAGACGGCATGAAACAGCCCCCCATGACCGACGCTGGACACAGCGCCCCCCTGCCCCCGTCCCCGACGGCGGAGGATGGCGCGCCGCTGGACCAGACGGGACGGATCGCGGCCTCCATCCGGCAGATCATCCGCACCAAAGAACATGACAGCCACCATGTCATCCATGCCTGTGCGATGGCCGATGCCTGCGCGGTGCTGTGGAGCAGGTACCTGAGGTTCGACCCCGCCTGCCCCACATGGTTCGACCGTGACCGTTTCGTGGTGTCCTCCGTGCGATACCGCACGCTGGTCGATGCGCTGGTCACGCTGTCGGGACAGGCGGCCATCCGCATGGACGACACCCCCCACCCCGCCACGACCATGGGCTTCGGACCCAGCGGGCAGGGGCTGGGGGCGGCCATCGGCATGGCCATGGCGGAACAGCACATGGCCGCGCGTTTTGGCCGCACGCTCGTCAACCACCGCATCTGGGCCGTCAGTTGCTGGTCCGAACTGTCCACCGGCGTCGCGCTGGAGGCCGCGGTGCTGGCGGGGCAGATGGGGCTGGACCGCATCACGGTGCTGGTGGGCCTGTCGGAACATGAACGCACGCAGGCCGAGGCCGCCCTCCCCCGCTATGCCGCGTCGGGCTGGTCCGTGCGCAAGGTCGCGGCCGACCAGCCCGAACAGATCGCCGCCGCCCTTGCATCGTCCATGCGCACGCACCGTCCCTGCCTGATTGCATGCCTGTCCCCCGCGCCCGACCCGGAAACGGCGGAACCCTTTGTCGATGATCCCGGCCTGTGGGCGTCGGCAGCACGGCGCGGGGCCACCGCGCGGCGGTCATGGCTGCGCAGGCTGGCCAAGGACCGGCAGCGCGTCGATTTCGAACGCCTCATCTCCGGCGAGCGCCCGGCCCTGTGGCGCACCGACTGGCGGCGGTCATGGCAGGGCGCGGGACGCCACCGCATGTCCCACCCCGCCCTGCCGACCACCAGCTATGCCCGGCGCGGGCTTGATATCCTGCGCGAACTCCTGCCCGAGGTGCTGTGCCTGCGCTCCCGCCTCGGGCTGGCGTCGGGGGCGACGACGGGACATGGCCCCGCCGCCCTGCCGACACGCTGCGACACGCAGGTGCACGGCATGGCGGCGCTGCTGAACGGGATCGCGCTGCATGGCGGGTTCCTGCCCTGCGGGGCCGCGACCTTCGTCGCCGTGGACCGCATGCGTCCCGCCCTGCGCTTTGCTGCCATGATGAAACGCCAGGTCATCTATTTCCTGACAGATGGCGGCCTGTCACCGGAGGAGGACGGCCCGGCATGGCTGCCGGTGGAACAGCTTGCCAGCCTGCGCGCCATGCCCAATGTCGCGGTGTTCCGCCCCGCCACCCGGCGCGAGACGATGGAGTGCATGGAACTGGCCCTTGAACGCACCGACGGGCCAAGCCTGCTGACGCTGTGCCCGTTCATCCCGGCGGCCGACGTGGCGGCGGACACCACGCTGCCCAACGTCAACCCGCTGACGAACCTGTGCGCGCGCGGTGGCTATGTCGTCGCCGAATCCCCCATCGCGCCCCGGCAGGTCACGCTGATCGCCACGGGGCAGGAGGTCGCGACCG
The DNA here is from genome assembly GCF_013155425.1 of Gluconacetobacter entanii. NCBI lineage: Bacteria > Pseudomonadati > Pseudomonadota > Alphaproteobacteria > Acetobacterales > Acetobacteraceae > Gluconacetobacter > Gluconacetobacter entanii. The sequence continues at coordinate 98,001 of NZ_JABJWD010000011.1, forward strand.
CGCGCATGGCGCAACTGCTGCTGTGTGAACAGGGGATCGGCGCGGCGCTGGTGTCGCTGCCATGCTGGGAACTGTTCGCGGCGCAAAAAATATCCTATCGTGAGCAGGTGCTGGGAACGGCACCCCGGATTGGCGTGGAGGCCGCATCCGGGTTCGGGTGGGAACGCTGGCTGGGACAGGAAGGGACATTCATCGGGATTGATGGTTTCGGCGAAAACGTCACCGCCGGCACGCGCCAGGGACGCAACGTGACCATACAGCCCGAACATATCGTCGCCCGCGCGCTGGAGGTGATCCGCGCCACGGGCAACGGCCCCGCCGGAAATACAGGCAACCGGCGGCATGATGACGGGGTTCTTCCTTTTTCGGACACGTCATCCCGAAGCGCTGCACTACAGAACTGACCTTGAACGGAGAATAAGAAATGGCTGTCAAAGTCGCGATCAACGGTTTCGGTCGCATAGGTCGCCTCGTCCTGCGCGGGATCATCGAAAGCGGACGCACCGACGTCGTCCCTGTCGCCATCAACGACCTCGGCAGTGTCGAGGCGAACGCCCACCTCCTGTCCTATGACAGCGTGCACGGCCGCTTCCCGGCCGAAGTCCGTGTCGAAGGCAACAGCATCATCATAAAGGCCAATGGCCGCACCTATGCCCCCATCCATGTCTCGGCCGAGGCGGACCCGACGAAGGTCCCGTTCGAAGGCGTGGACGTGGCCATGGAATGCACCGGCCGCTTCACCGACAAGGAAAGTGCGTCGCAGCTTATCAAGGCTGGCGCGCGCAAGGTCATCGTCTCCGCCCCCGCATCGGGCGTCGATGCGACGATCGTCTATGGCGTGAACCAGGACGTGCTGACGTCCGACATGACGGTCATTTCCAACGCATCGTGCACGACCAACTGCCTCGCCCCGGTGGCGAAGGTGCTGGATGATGCGTTCGGCATCGAATGTGGCTACATGGTCACCATCCATTCCTATACCGGCGACCAGCGCACGGTGGATACGCTGCACAAGGACCCGCGCCGCGCGCGTGGCGCGGCGCTGAACATGATCCCGACCTCCACCGGGGCGGCGCGGGCCGTGGGCCTCGTCCTGCCGCACCTGAAGGGACGCCTTGACGGGACCGCCATCCGCGTGCCGACGCCCAACGTCTCGCTCGTCTCGCTCGACTTCGTGCCCAAGCGTGCGCCCTCGTCCGTCGAAGAAGTGAACGAGGCGATGCGCAAGGCCGCATCCGAAGGCCCGCTCAAGGGGATCCTCGACTACAACACCGCCCCGCTGGTGAGTTCGGATTTCAACCATTCGGTTGCCTCCTCCACCTTTGACGCGACGCAGACGGCGGTGATCGACGGCGGCAAGCTTGTGCGCATCTGTAGCTGGTACGACAACGAATGGGGCTTCTCCAACCGTATGTCCGATACCGCCGCCCTGTTTGGCAGCCTGTGATGACGACCGTCGCATTCAAGACGCTGGATCAGCTTCAGCCCGCGGGCAAGAAGGTTCTTCTGCGCGCGGACCTGAACGTTCCGGTCAAGGGGGGGCAGATTACCGACGCCACCCGCCTGCTGCGCCTGCTGCCGACGATCCAGGAACTGGCGCAGAAGGGTGCGCGCGTCATCGTGGTCAGCCATTTCGACCGCCCCAAGGGGCAGCGCGTGCCTGAAATGTCGCTGGCCCCGATTGCCGATGCGCTGGGCGATGCGCTGGGCCGTCCCGTGACCTTTGCCGATGACTGCATCGGCCCCGTGGCGCAGAAGGCCGTCGATGCGATGCAGGACGGCGACGTGGTGGTTCTGGAAAACACCCGTTTCCACCCCGGCGAGGAAGCGAACGACCCCGAACTGGCCAAATCGCTGGCGTCGCTGGCGGATTTCTACGTCAATGACGCATTTTCCGCGGCCCACCGCGCCCATGCCTCCACCGAGGGCGTGGCCCGCCACCTGCCGTCCTTTGCCGGGCGCCTGATGGAGACGGAACTGAACGCGCTGAACATCGCGCTGGAAAACCCCGAACGCCCGGTCGGCGCAATCATTGGCGGGGCGAAGATCTCCACCAAGCTGGACCTGATCGGCAACCTGCTTGAAAAGGTGCAGGTGCTGATCATCGGTGGTGCGATGGCCAACACGTTCCTTGCCGCGCAGGGCGTGAAGGTCGGCCGTTCCCTGCAGGAAGGCGAGATGCACGACACCGCGCGCGCCATCCTGGCGAAGGCCAGGGAAAAGGGGTGCGAGGTGGTGCTGCCGGTCGATGCGGTGACGGCGACCGAGTTCAAGGCCAACGTGCCCACGCAGGTTGTCGCCATTGACGCCATCCCCGATGACGCGATGATCCTTGATGTCGGCCCGCAGACCGTGCGCAACCTGTGCGCAAAGATCGCCACGCTCAAGACACTGGTCTGGAACGGGCCGCTTGGCGCGTTCGAGATCCCGCCCTTTGACGCGGGCACGAACGCGGTGGCGCAGGAGGTCGGTCGCCTGACACAGGAAGGCAGGCTGAAAAGCATTGCCGGCGGGGGGGACACCGTCTCTGCCCTGCGTCATGCCGGCGTGACGAAGGAGATTTCCTACATCTCCACCGCGGGCGGCGCGTTCCTTGAATGGCTGGAGGGCAAGACCCTGCCGGGCATCATGGCGCTGGAATCCGTGTTCGAGCGCGCATTGCCGATCTGAGCGGCCGTTTCGTAACCGCCCGGATGGGTCTGGGGGATCATCCTTTGTGGGATGGTCCCCTTTTTTGTAGACGGAAAAGACTTCAAAAAATAAAAGTTTTTGGGTGCCGCCTTTTTCCAAAAAGGCGGCGTCTTTCGAAGCTTTTTGAAAAAAGCTTCACCAAAAACTTCTTTTACTTTTCTTCTGGTGGCGGCGCTTCTTCCTTCTTTTCCCCGCCTTCGGCCGGGGTGTCGCGGTCGATCACCTTGATGTCGTCACCCACCAGTCCCTGCGCAAACGCCTGTGCGGAGAACGGACGCAGGTCCTCCGCCTGTTCGCCCACGCCGACCATATGGACCGGCAGCCCGAATGCATCCGCCAGCGCCACGACAATGCCGCCACGCGCCGAACCATCCAGCTTTGTCACCACCAGTCCCGTGACATTCACCAGTTCCTTGAACACGCGCACCTGCTCCATCGCGTTCTGGCCCGTGGTGGCGTCCAGCACGAGGAAGACGGAATGGGGGGCGGTTTCATCGAACTTGCGCATCACGCGGATGATCTTCGCCAGTTCCTCCATCAGCGCGCCCTTGTTGTGCAGGCGCCCGGCGGTATCGACCAGCAGCAGGTCCGCACCCTCCGCCTTGCCCTTCTTCAGCGCTTCGAACGCAAGGCCTGCGGCATCGGCATTGGGGGGACCGGCAATGACCGGCGCGCCCACGCGTTCGCCCCAGACCTGCAACTGCTCCACCGCGGCGGCGCGGAACGTGTCGCCCGCGACCATCATCACCTTCTTGCCCTGCTCGCCATAATAGCGGGCCATCTTGCCGATCGTCGTGGTCTTGCCGGTGCCGTTGACGCCCACCACCAGCACGACATGCGGCTTGTGCGCGGGATCGGGTTCGAACGGGATGGCGACGGGTTCAAGGATCTTTGCGATTTCTTCCGCCAGCGCGCTGCGGACTTCCTCGTCCGTGACTTCCTTGCCGAATTTCGACGTGCGGAAGGAATCAATCACCTTCGCCGCGACATTCGGCCCGAGGTCAGCGGAAATCAACAGGTCCTCCAGATCCTCCAGCGCCTGGTCATCCAGCTTGCGCCGGGTGAAGACCGCGCTCAGCCCACCGCTGAGTTTCTGTGTGGAGCGCGACAGCCCCGCCTTGAGTCGTGAAAAGAAACCAAGAGCCATGTCAGGAAATTTCCGCCACCAGTCCGTTATCGTCAAAAGCCACGGGCCGCACCGTCTCGATCCGTCCCGCCTGCGACGGCGCCACACCATCCGCCAGCCGCACCGGGGCGAATTCCTCGGAATGCCCAGATGTCTGCGTCTCCATCAGCACCCGCAGCGGCCGCCCGAGCAGCCCCGCGTGATAGGTGCGCGCCGCCTGCGCCCCGGCCGCGCGCAGGCGTGCGGCACGTTCGCGTCGCTGCGCCATGGGGATGGCGGGCATCCTTGCTGCGGGCGTGCCAGGCCGTTCGCTGTAGGGGAAGACATGCAGGTAAGGCAGCGCCTGTCCCGCGATGAAGTCCAGCGTCTCGTTGAACAGCGCCTCGTCCTCGGTCGGGAAACCGGCGATCACGTCCGCGCCGATCCCGATATCGGGCCGCAATCCGCGCGCCCGCGCAATGACGGCGGCGACATCCGCCGTCAGGTGGCGACGCTTCATGCGCTTGAGGATCATGTCAGACCCCGCCTGCAGCGACAGGTGCAGGTACGGCATGAAACGCGGTTCCTGCGCCAGCAGTTGCCACAGATCGTCATCAATCTCCACCGGATCGACCGACGACAGGCGCAGCCGTTCGAGTTCGGGCACCAGGGCCAGCAGCCTGCGGCACAACTGCCCCAGCGAGGGCTGCCCCGGCAGGTCGCCCCCCCATGAGGTGATGTCCACGCCGGTCATCACCACCTCCCGGTAGCCTGAGGCGACGAGCGCACGCACCTGCTCCACCACCGCGCCGACGGGGACGGAGCGCGACGGCCCGCGCCCGAAGGGAATGATGCAGAAGGTGCAGCGATGGTCGCACCCCTGCTGCACCTCCACAAAGGCGCGGGTGCGGCCCGCGAATTCCGTCACCAGATGCGGCGCGCTTTCACGCGCGGCCATGATGTCGGACACGGCGTTGCCCTGCGACAGCGCGGCCTCGCTCCAGCTTTCGGCGGATAGTTTTTCCCGGTTGCCCAGCACCCGCGTCACACCGGGCAGCGCGGCCCAGCGTTCGGGGTCGATCTGGGCCGCGCATCCCGTCACGACGATGCGCGCGTCGGGACGGTCGCGATGGGCGCGGCGCACCGCCTGACGCGCCTGGCGCTCGGCCTCCGCCGTCACCGCGCAGGTATTGACGATCACGACATTGTCCAGACCGGCCGCATGGGTGCGCATCACCTCGCTTTCATAGGTGTTGAGTCGGCAGCCGAATGTCAGGATTTCAGGCTTTTTCATCGGGGATAGGTATCCAGCACAACAGAGCCTTCGAAACTCAGCGTGGCGGGGCCGCGCATCAGGACATGGCCGTCGCTTTCGCGCCATTTCACCGACAGCACGCCGCCATCCATTTCCACCCTGCAGGTGCGCTCAAGCAGGCCGCGCCGCACGCCATTGACCACGGCGGCACACGCCCCGGACCCGCACGCCAGCGTCAGGCCCGCGCCGCGTTCCCACACCCGCAGGCGCATGTCGTCGCGCGCGCGTACCTGCGCAAAGCCGATATTGGCGCGTTCGGGGAACAGCGGGTCATGTTCCATCACCGGCCCCTGCTGGCGCGGGTCGGTCGCATCATCGGCCTCAAGGAAGACGGTGGCATGCGGGTTGCCCATCGACGCCGCCGCCGGGTCCCCCCATAGCGGCAGGTGCAGGGTATCGACCTCCCGCGCCAGTGGAATGTCACGCCAGCCCAGTGCGGGCGGTCCCATATCGACCCTGACCGTACCATCCGGGGCGATTTCACTTTTCAGCAGTCCGGCGCGGGTCTGCAGCACGGGGGACGTGATGCCCCGTTCGCGCCCGATCAGCGACGCGACACAGCGCGAGGCATTGCCACATGCCCCGGATTCGCTGCCATCGGCGTTGAAGAAACGCACGAACACGTCCGCGCCCTCGCGGCAGGCGGGGCGCAGCACCACGAACTGGTCACAGCCGATCCCGCGCTGACGGTCCGACAGGGCGGCGATGCGCGCGGGCGTCAGGTCAAGGCGGGCGGCGCGTTCGTCCATGACGACGAAATCGTTCCCCAGGCCATGCATCTTGTAAAAGCTGGTCTTCATCCGAACCCTATATACGCCAACATCATCCCCGTCGCGACCATGCCCGCCACCTGCGGCGAGTCGCCCGCCGACGCGTTTTTACAGGAAACGCCCCGGCGCGCCACGCTGCAGCACCTCGATCCGGTAACCATCGGGGTCGGTGATGAAGAAAAACCGCCCCACGAACCGCTCCCCGCACGACATATCCTTGACCGGCAGCGGCGACAGGCCGGCGGCGGACAGGCGCGCATGTTCGGCGTCCACATCCGCGACCGAAACGGCAAGGTGGCCATACCCGTCGCCAAGGTCATACGGGCGGTCGCGGTCGTGGTTGACCGTCAGTTCGAGTTCGAACGTCTGCTCCGCATTCGCAAGGTAGATCAGCGTGAACGTCTCGAACACAAGCCGGTCCACCGGCCTGAGGCCGAATGCGAGGTCATAGAACGCCATGGAGGCATCCGCGTCACGCACACGGATCATGGAATGGATCATTCTGGCCATGTCTGCGCTTTCTCCCTTGATGCAATCTGTCGTAAATGGCGGCAACCGGCGGCATTCTCAACATGCCGTGGCGTCTTTTCGCGCACGGCGAAACGTGCAGGCGACCGGCCGTTTCGTCCAACCCCGTCGCATCTGGCATATTCATGAACGATCTGCACGGCTTTCATCCCGGCGCCTTCCTCAGCGCATCGCACGACTCCGACACCGCCTTCTGGTCCACCCGTCCCTCCGGCCCGATGCTGGATGCCGGGGCCTGCACGGCGGTCACGGCGCTGTACCGCACCATGCTGCCCGAAGGCGGGCGTATCCTTGACCTGATGGCCGGAAGCGACAGCCACCTGCCTGACAACGTCGCATTTGACGCCGTGATCGGCATCGGGGTGGACGCCCCGGCGCTTGAATCCAACGACCGCCTGACGCAGCGCATCGTCCAGGACCTCAATGACACGCCCGAACTGCCGCTGGCCGATGAATCGCTTGACGCCGTATGCCTGTGCGATGTCGTGCCCTACCTGCGGCACCCTGTCGCGCTGTTTCGCGAAATCGCGCGCGTCCTGCAACCCGGCGGACTGGTCCTTGTTACATATGGAAACAGTTTTGTTCCACAAAAAGCCGTCGCATTATGGCAGGCACTCGAAAGCGATGAACGCCAGCGCCTTGTGCGTATCCTCATGCAGCGCGCGGGCTTCGCCCATACCGATACCGGCAGCGTGACGCCGCCCCCCAACGATGCCGTCTGGCATGACACGGTTTATGGCGTCACCGCGCGGCGTGATGGCAGTGTGACATGAAAAAAGCGCCCCGAACCGCGTATCCGATATTACAGAAGGTAAAAATATCCTTCTTAAAAGAAATTATCATTTACGCCGAAGCCGGGAAATGTTTTGACACACAGTAGTCTTGACCCGTAGTCCGAGGCCCACTGGTAATATATGCCGAATCTTTTCCCCCGCCGTGCCGGCTGGCTCAGCCTGTCGGCCGCCCTGCTGCTGTGTTCCTTCATGGTGCCTGCCTCGGCCGGCTGGGCCGATGATGATCCGGAATCGCTCGATATCATGGAGCGGCAGATGGAACATCTCCAGCAACAGCAGATGGAACTGCAGCGCAGCCTGCAGGCCATGCGCCAGCAGATCGCGCAGCACCGCGCCCATACCGGAACCGGCACGGGTTCGGGCATGGGGGGACATTCCCTGCAGGTTTCAGGCAGCGCAGGCCATGTGCGTGGTGGCTGGACCCCGCAGGAAGGGCGCCTTACGGCCACGGGCGAACGCACGCCACCGGGCATGGGGAGCCCGCATATCGGGGGACATTCGGACAATCCGAACGGGTCGTTCATCGACACGCCGACATTCGAATCCGTCGTCGCCCATCGTGACGAGGACCTGATTTCGCACATGGCGAACAACAATGTCGGCCCGCACACGCGTGAAACCGTGGGCGCGCAGTCCGCCGGCGCACTGGGCAGCAAGGTGTTCCATGCCGGGTCCGTGTCGATCATCCTTGGTGGATTCTTCGACGCCGCCGCGGTGGAGGAAAACCGCCATGTCGCCTCGGGCATCTTCAATTCGTGGGCGAACATCCCCTTCCGCAACAGCTCGAACTTCCACACCGACAACTTTACCGGGGACGCGCGCTATACCCGCTTCTCCCTGATGGCGCGCGCGCCGCTGGGCACGCACATGACGGTTGCGGGGTTTGTCGAAAGCGATTTCGGCGCAAGTGCGGAGACGACCAACCCGTATGAAAGCAATTCCTATGTCCCGCGCCTGCGCCAGGCTTACCTGACGCTTGATGATTCCAAGACCAACTGGCACTTCCTGATCGGGCAGGCCTGGACGATGCTGACCCCGGATCGCGTCGGCATCATCCCGCGCCAGGAAAGCCTGCCGGAAACCATCGAATCCTCCATCCTTGCCGGGCAGACATGGGCGCGGCAGTGGCAGGTGCGCCTCGTCAAGGACTTCCTGGAGCATCGCCTGTGGGCGGGCCTGTCGATCGAAAACCCGGCCACGATCTATGACACCACCGGCTTTTCCGCCTATAGCGACAATGGCGAATATGCCCTGCCCGGCAGCGGCAACTATGTCAAGGTGGGATCGAACGGCGTGGGCCTGACGGGATCGAGCACGAACTACTCCAACGAGATCGCGCCCGACATCATCGCAAAGGTCGCGGGCGACCCGTCATGGGGCCATTATGAAATGGAAGGCATCCTGCATTTCCCGCATGACCGTTCGGTCATCGGGGGTGAGGGCGTGAACCACACCGCCATCGCATGGGGCGGTGGCGGATCCATGATCGTGCCGATCCTCCCGCATCACCTCGAAGTGCGCCTTGCCGGACTGGCGGGCAAGGGGATCGGGCGCTATGGCTCGGTCCTGCTGCCTGACGCCACGCTGAAGGAGAATGGCGCGCCCGACCTGCTGAGCAGCGCGCAGGCCACGGCGGGCATCATCGCCCATCCCAACCGCCTGTTCGACGTCTATGGCTATTTCGGGATGCAGCGTTCGGGACGTGGATATTTCGATTCCGATGGCACTGCCTATGGCTATGGCAACCCGATGTCCGACAACAGCGGATGCTGGACCGAAGGGTCGTCGGCCTGCACCGCAAGCATCAAGTCGGTGGAGGAATTCACGATCGGCGCATGGTACCGCTTCATCAAGGGCAAGTACGGCACGGTGCAGGCCGGAACGCAGCTTGCCTACTCGCGTGTGCATGCGTGGGGGGGCACCGGTGGCGCGCCAAGCACGAGCATGAGCGAGATCTTCTTCGACTTCCGCTACCTGCCGTTCCAGTAATCCCCCATCCACGCCACAACAGCCATGACGCCAACGCCTTGCGCCCGCCGGAAAAAAGGGGGATGTTGCCCCAACCTGTCGGGACAAGGCGAAAGGGTGCCACGCAGATGCCGGTAAAGCAGCGATACTGGAAGATTGCCGGATGCGTGGCCGTGGGGCTTCTGCCGGTCCTCCTGTCCTCCATTCCCGCCATGGCGCAGGAGGACGAGGACGACGCCGAATTCAAGCGCCACCAGTCCATGCACCAGCTTTCGCGCCATCCGCCGCTGCCGCGCCTGCACATGGATTACAGCCAGTACCGCTTCATTCCCCCCGGCGACAAGGTGAAGGAACAGCCCGACGTCAACCGGCTGCTGTTCTGGACCCAGCACGGCACGCCCGATGGCTATGCCGAACGTCATGGCGGGGCCATCGTCTATTACGACAGCACGGGCAAGGCGATCCGCGTCGATAATGTCCCGGCCACGCCCAATCGCTGAGGGGCGATCTGAAATAACCCATTGATAAAGAATAAAAGTTTTTGGGTGTCGCCTTTCATCAAAAAGGCGGCGTCTTTCGGAGCCTTTTCGTAAAAAAGCTTCACCAGAAACTTTCACCAGTGCGTTTTTAAATACGCTCACCGGTCCCGCGCGCATACAGACGCGCAATCCCTTCGGCATCCAGCACCTGTACCGCAGGGCCGTCGCGCATCACCCGTCCATGGCGCAGCAGCACGGCATGGTCGTACGCCACCGCAGCACGCAGCGGATCGTGCGTTGTTGCAACAATGGCATACCCATCTTCGGCAAGTTCACGCAGCAACGCATACAGCCGCTGCTGCTGCCCGTAATCAAGGCCGGTTTCAGGCTCGTCCAGCACCAGGATCCGCCCCCCCTGCGCCAGCGCGCGCGCAATCAGCACGGCCTGACGCTCCCCGCCCGACAGGTCGGTATAGGGACGCGCGGCAAGGTGGGAGATCGACAGCCGCGCCAGCGCATCGTCCACGATGGCCGCCTCCGCCGCGTCGATCCCGCGGGCAAACGGCGTATAGGACACCCGCCCCAGCGCCACCACATCACGCACGGCATAGGGGAACAGCGACATGTGCCCCTGCGGGACATAGGCGATGCGGTGCGCGATCTCCCGCCGCCGCCAGTGCGACAGGTCCCGCCCGTCCAGCAGCACCTGCCCCGCCTCTGGCCGCAGCAGGCCCAGCAGCACGCGCAGGAGCGTGCTTTTCCCCGCCCCGTTCGGTCCCAGCAATCCGGTCATCCGCCCCGCCACCACCGACAGCGACACGTCATCAAGCACGCACCGCCCGTTGCGGCGCAGCCCGACCTGACGCACCTCCAGCACCGGATCGCTCACAACCGCCATCCCCGTTTCAGCAGCCGCAGGACCGAGAGGAAGACCACAACGCCCAGCAGGTCCGTCAGCAGCCCGACGGGGATTTCCTCCACCGACAGGCAGCGCGCAAGGTCGTCACATACCAGCAGGAAGATCGCGCCCAGACCCGCGCTCAGCGGCACGACACGCGCATTGCATGGCCCCGCCAGCAGGCGCGCCACATGCGGGATGATCAGCCCGACCCAGCCGATCATCCCCACGGCGGAAACCGTCAGCGCCGAAAGCGCGGTGGCGATGCCGATCGTGCCGTAACGCAGCGCCGTGACCGGCACGCCAAGGGTCCGGGCCTCATCATCGCCCATCGCCAGCGCATCGAGCATCCGCCCGCAGGCCGACAGCACCACGATGCCCAGCAGCACCGGGACCGCCATGATTTCCAGCCGCAGCACATCGACCTGCGTCAGGCTGCCCAGCAGCCAGAACACGATGTCGGGCAACTGCTGCTGCGGGTCGGCGACATATTTCAGCATGGACATCAGCGCGGTGAACAGCGCCGAACTGATCAGTCCACCGAACACCAGCATCAGGACGGAGGCCGCATCGAACATGCGCGCCACCCCCACCCCGAACGAGACGGCCAGTATCCCGCCCGCGAATGACAGCGCCTGCACCCCCGTCGTGCCCATGCCACCGACAATGCCCAGCGCCGCGCCAAACCCCGCCCCCGCCAGCACGCCCAGCAGGCCGGGGGACACGAGCGGATTGCGAAAGACCGCCTGATAGGTCGCGCCCGATACCGACAGTGCGGCGCCGACGCACACCGCCGCCCCGATCCGCGGCAGGCGTGCGCCCGTCAGGATCGCGTGCACCATGTCATATTGCGCCGACGGCAGCGCATGTCCGCCCATGGCGGTCACGATGAAGCGTGCGATCACGCCCGGCGCAATGGCATACCGCCCGAGGCAGGCGGACATCAGGACACACAGCACCAACCCGCCGGAGACCACCCACCCGGCATGCCGCCCCATCGCACGCAGGATCAACGGGGGCTGTCCCCCCCACCCTTTGCGCCATCGGCGGGCGGCAGTCCGGCCAGTATCCGCCCTGCCTGCGCGGCATCGAGGTCGTAATGGAAGAAATCGCGATAGAAGGCGCGCGTCTGTTCCACCATGTTGGTGGCCGCGAACAGGTCGGGATGCAGCACCTGCGCCGCCCATGCGACCTGCAGCGGGAATTCGCTGCCATAACGATCCCACGGGAACACGCCTGCCGGATTATGGACCACACGCCCCGCCTGCACGGCCCTGATATTACGCCACACCCCGCCATCCGCCGCCGGGTCGAACGTGCCGCTGTCGGGACCAAGGATGATGACATCGGGGTTCCACGCGGCCACCTGCTCGACCGAGACGGGTTTCATGTTCCCGTCCACCCCGTCCGCCGCGTTGCGCGCACCGGCAATCGCCAGCCATTCGTCAATGATCGTATGCGCCCCGTCCACGCGCAGCGGATGCAGCGACTGGATATGCACCACGCGCGGCCGCGCATCAGGGGCCAGCGCGTCGGTGCGTGCGCGGGTATCGTGGATCACCCCGTCGAGCATGGTTTCATAGGCCCGCGTTACATCACGCGCCTGCGGTGTGCCAATCACCTGCGCCGTCATTTCCAGCGAACGGCGCAGGCTTGCGACATCGGTAAACCCGGCCACCAGCACCGGGATCCCCACCGCGCGCAACGCCGCCGCCGTGGCCGACCCGTTGGGGACAAAGGCGACATCCACCCCGGCCTTCAGCAGGCTTTCGGCATTGACCGCAGGCCCGTTGACCCCGATGGCCTTGTACAGGACGGGGGCGACACGGAACATCCACGGGCGCGTATCCGGCCGGTCCACCGTCACCGCGATCCGGTCCGCGGCACCAAGCATGATCGTCAGTTCATTATGGGCGAACCACAGGTCCGCGATATGGCGGGGGGAGGCAGGCACCTGCTGCACCTGTCCCGTCATGTCGGTCACACCATGGGTCGCCGCATGGGCGGAAAACGCCGACAGCACCATCGCGCCAATCAACCCGACGCCCCATTTCCGCGAATGCCGCATGCCCCTGATATCCCTTCTGCCTGATGGCCCCCGATATATCCCATCGGATACATCTCCGGCCAGAGGCGATGTTGTGCCCGCGAAAGCACGTTTTAAAATAATGGATTGAAAAAATTAAAAGTTTTTGGGTGCCGGCTTTTTTCAAAAAGGCGGCGTTCTTCGAAGCTTTTTGAAAAAAAGCTTCACCAAAAACTTCTTAATGATGTTCCCGACGGCCCATAAAAAAAGCCGCCCCGGTTAGGGCGGCTTTTCCAGATCCGTTGCGCAGCCGTGAATCAGTCCTCGGCATAGGTGGAGATGTCAGGGCACGAACACACAAGGTTGCGGTCCCCATAGGCATTGTCCAGCCGGTTGACCGGCGACCAGTATTTGGTCCCCGCCTGCACTTCACCGGGCAGGCAGCCACGCGCACGGTCATACGCACGGTTCCATTCCGGGTCGGTCACGTCACGCACCGTATGCGGCGCATGGCGCAGGGGGCTGTCCTCCACCTTGATCCCACCATCCAGGATCTCGCTGATTTCCGCGTGGATGGCGATCATCGCATCGCAGAACCGGTCGAGTTCACGCAGCCCCTCGGACTCGGTCGGTTCGATCATGAAGGTACCCGCGACGGGGAAGCTGACGGTCGGGGCGTGGAAGCCATGATCGACCAGGCGCTTGGCGATGTCATCGACCGTCACCCCGGCCGTATCACGCACGGGACGCAGGTCGATGATGCATTCATGCGCCACCCGCCCGTTCGCCCCGCGATACAGCACAGGGTAGTAATCCGACAGCCGTGCCGCGATGTAGTTGGAGTTCAGGATCGCGGCCTCGGTCGCGCGGCGCAGGCCCGCATCCCCCATCATCTTCATGTAGGTCCACGAAATCGGCAGCACGTCGGCCGACCCGAACGGCGCGGCGCACACGGCATTGGCCTCGCCCAGTTCGGGCCGTCCCGGCAGGAACGGCGCAAGGTGCGCGCCCACCCCGATCGGCCCCATGCCCGGGCCACCGCCGCCATGGGGGATGCAGAACGTCTTGTGCAGGTTGAAGTGGCTGACGTCAGAGCCATAGGACCCCGGCCGCGACAGCCCGACCTGCGCGTTCATGTTCGCCCCATCAAGGTACACCTGCCCGCCCGCCGCATGGACCAGGTCGCACAGTTCACGCACGCTCTGCTCGAACACGCCATGGGTGGAGGGATAGGTGATCATGATCGCGGCAAGCTGCGGCGCGTACTGTGCGATGCGCGCCTTCAGGTCGTCCATGTCCACGTTGCCATGTTCGTCGCACTTGACGACGACAACCTTCATCCCCGCCATCTGCGCCGATGCCGGGTTGGTCCCGTGCGCGGATGCCGGGATCAGGCACACGTCACGTCCGGCCTCGCCCCGCGCACGGTGATAGGCGCGGATCGCCAGCAGCCCGGCATATTCGCCCTGGGCGCCCGAATTGGGCTGGAGCGAGACGGCGTCATACCCGCTGATGCGGCACAGCATCTGCTGCAGTTCCGCGAACAGTTCGGCATAGCCTTCCATCTGGTCCGCCGGGGCGAAGGGATGGATGTCGCAGAATTCCGGCCACGTGATCGGCATCATCTCCGCCGTGGCGTTCAGCTTCATCGTGCACGACCCCAGCGGGATCATCGAACGGTCCAGCGCAAGGTCCTTGTCCGCCAGACGGCGCAGGTAGCGCAGCATGTCGGTTTCGGAGCGATAGGCGCTGAAGACCGGCTGCGTCAGCAGCGTGCCCTTACGCACCAGCGCCTGCGGGATCGCACTGCCGGCGGCGTCGAGGCTCGCTTCCATCGTCGCCACGCGCGCCGCGTCCCCGGCGAAGCAGGTCCAGATCGCACGCACGATTTCAGGCGTCGTCGTCTCGTCAAGGCTGAGGCCAAGGGTATGTGCGTCAATGCGGCGCAGGTTCATCCCCGCCGCCACCGCGCGCGCCGCAATGGCTGCCGTGCGGTCACCCGTGGCAATGCTCAGCGTGTCAAAGAACGCATCCGTGCGCACGTCCTCGCCCAGCGCGCGCAGGCCCGCGGCCGCGACAACACACAGGCGATGGATGCGCTGCGCAATCGCGCGCAGGCCATCCGGGCCATGATACAGCGCATACATCGACGACACGACGGCCGGCAGCACCTGCGCGGTGCAGATGTTCGACGTCGCCTTTTCGCGGCGGATATGCTGCTCACGCGTCTGCAGCGCAAGGCGATAGGCAGGCTCGCCGCGCGAATCGATCGACACGCCGACAAGGCGGCCGGGCATGTTGCGCTTGAACGCATCGCGCACCGCCATGTACGCCGCATGCGGGCCACCGGCCCCCATCGGCATGCCATAGCGCTGCATCGAACCGACCGCGATATCGGCACCCAGCGCGCCGGGACTTTCGAGCAGCAACAGCGCCATCGGGTCCGCCGTCATCGCGGCAATCGCGCCCGCCGCATGCAGGGCCTCGATCGCGGCGCGCGGGTCGCGCACCTGCCCGGATGAGCCGGGATACTGGAACAGCGCACCGAATACCGCATCCGCATGCAGGTCGTGCGCGGGATCGCCCACCACCAGCGTCCAGCCCATCGGTTCCGCCCGGGTACGCAGGACGGAGATCACCTGCGGGTGGCAGTCCGCATCGACGAAGAACGACGTCGCCTTGCTGCGTGCGACACGACGCGCCATGGCCATGGCTTCCGCCGCCGCCGTGGCTTCGTCCAGCAGCGAGGCATTGGCCACGTCCAGCCCGGTCAGTTCGATCACCAGCGTCTGGAAGTTCAGCAGCGCCTCCAGCCGGCCTTGGCTGATTTCGGGCTGGTACGGGGTATAGGCCGTGTACCAGGCCGGGCTTTCCAGCACGTTGCGCTGGATCACGCCCGGCAGGATCGTGTTGTAATATCCCTGCCCGATCAGGGACGTCATCACCTTGTTGCGGCGCGCAATCTGGCGCAGGCGATCAAGCGCCTGCGTTTCGGACACGCCGGCACCCAGACCCATTTCCCCCTTCAGGCGGATATCGCCGGGGACGGTCTGCGCCATCAGGTCCTCAAGGCTTTCCGCCCCGACGACACGCAGCATGTCGCGCACGTCATGGGCGTCGGGGCCGACATGACGCGCACAGAACGCGTCAGGATCGCTGCCCGCGCCCTGCCACAGGGGAGAGTTATCAGTGGAAGACGTCATGATCGGGAACTCCGTCAGGTCACAGGCAGCAGGAGGGATATCAGGCCAGCAGCGCGGCGTAGGCGGCAGCGTCGAGCAGGTCGTCAAGCTGCGCCCTGTCGGCCATCTTCATGCGCACGATCCAGCCATCGGCTTCCGGCGCGCGGTTGATCAGCGAGGGGTCCTCCGACAGCGCATCGTTGAACGCGGTGACCGTGCCGCCAACGGGGGCATAGATGTCGGACGCGGCCTTCACCGATTCCACGACCGCGACGCTGTCGCCCTGCGCAACCTCGGTGCCTGCGTCCTTGCCTTCGACGAACACGAGTTCGCCAAGCTCATCGGCCGCATGCTGCGTGATGCCGACGACAACCTCGTCGCCCTCGATGCGCAGCCACTCATGTTCCTTGGTGTAATAGGTGCTCATGATCCGCTCATTTCCTGATGATGGTGGATGTTGGAAAAACCGTGTGAAAACCTTGCCCTAGCGCCGGAAGGTCGGCGCCACGAACGGCAGTGCGACGACATGGACCGGCAGGAAGCGCCCGCGCACGCCCGCGAACAGCGGCGTGCCGACGGCGGCCGACGCCGCATCGACATAACCCATCGAAACCGGGCCGGGGACGCTGGGGCCAAACGCGCCGGACGTCACATGCCCGACGCGGTGCGTGCCCTCGGCATCGCTGAACAGCGGCGCGCCACCACGGATCGGGGCGCGCCCCTCCCCTTTCAGGCCGACGCGGCGGCGCGCAGGCCCTTCGGCAAGCTGCTTCGCCACGATATCGGCACCGGGATAGCCACCGGCACGCGCGCCACCGGGACGGCGGCTTTTCTGGATCGACCATTCCAGCGCGCCCTCGACCGGCGAGGTCGTGGTGTCGATGTCCGAACCATACAGGCACAGCCCGGCCTCCAGACGCAGGCTGTCACGCGCGCCAAGGCCCGCCGCCGCCATGTCCGTGCAGGCCAGCAGCGCGCGGGCGACCTTTTCGGCCTGGGCTGCGGACATGCCGATCTCGAACCCGTCCTCGCCAGTATAGCCGGAGCGCGAGACGATGCAGGATACACCCGCGACCTCGGTTTCGATCACATCCATGAAGCGCATCTCCGTCGTCGCGGGGGCCAGTTCGGCCATCGCCGCAACCGCCGCAGGCCCCTGGGCCGCGATCAGCGCACGGTCCGACAGGAACTCCACCTCGCACACATCGGAAATCCCGGCCTCGATCAGCGCGAAATCCGCTTCCTTGCACGCGGCGTTGACCACCAGCAGGAACCACGTCCCCATGTTGGCGATCATCAGGTCATCGCTGATGCCGCCATCCTCGCGCATCAGCAGCGCATAACGCTGCCGGCCGGGACGCAGGGCGACGATGTCGGCGGGGACAAGGCGTTCCAGCGCCAGCGCCGCATCCGCCATCACGCCCGAACGCGGGCGCACGCGCACCTGCCCCATGTGCGAGACGTCAAAGATGCTGCCCGCCGTGCGGGTATGCAGGTGTTCGGCCATGACACCGGCGGCATACTGGACCGGCATTTCATACCCGGCGAAGGGCACCATGCGTCCCCCCAGTTCAAGATGCAGCGCGTGCAGCGGCGTGCGCAGAAGACCCTCGGTCATGCGAAGACTACCTCGTCATTGCGATATGTCCCCACGACGCGCGCGCCACGGCCCGCATCCCGCGACGCCAGCAGCGCATGCAGGAGGAAGATCGCGGCGTCGGGACACGCGCGGGGGGAACATGTGCGGGGGGATGCCAGAAATTGCGAAATCGTTACGATCTGTGCCGAAAGCATGGACATGAAAAGGGCTCCCGCGACTCCGTCATGGATATCACCTGCCCCTTCTGTCACCTGTGCCTGAGATCGCTATCCCGTCGGCGGGCGCCACGGAAGACCGCGCGCCTCTTTCCAGAAGTTATCACCGACCGGTCCTTTTGCCTGAGAGTTTCCGGGGCGGTTGCTCCTTCGGCGCCGGCATGGCCGGTCTCTCCCGTGTCGATATCCGACTGCTTGACATGACACGCGAACACAAGTCAATCCATGAAAACACCCGATGTCCCGCGTCCATGCGCCCGCGCCTGCACGCACCGGGGCGGGGCATCCATTCGCGCTGTCACAAAGGATGCCAGACATGACCGACACCCGCCTGATCATCATTGCGGAATTCGAAACCACGGCCGCCACGCGCAAGCCCTTCCTCGAGGCATGCCTTGAGGACAGCATCCGTTCGGTTGCGGACGAGGCGGGATGTTCGTGCTTTGACGTGCTGACCACGTCGGATGAACCCGACACCGTGATCCTGCACGAAGTCTATGACAGCCCGGCCGCGTTCGAGGCGCACCAGGCGACGCCGCATTTCAAGGCGTTCAGCGATGCGGTCAACACGCTGAAGGTGCGCACCGTGAGCGTGCGCAAGACGACGCGCAACGCGGCGGCATGATCCGTTACGGAATAAACCCTGAAAAGTCATGAAAGCTTCTGGGTGTCGCCTTTTGATTGAAAAAGGCGACGTCCTTTGAAGCTTTTTGAAAAAAGCTTCACCAAAAACTTTTATCATTTCAGGGCTGTGGGGCGGGGAATGACTTTCCCCGCCCACGACAGGTCAGGCTTCGGGGGTGTAGCCCGGCAGGTTGCGCGCGATATAGGGCGGCAGGACGAAGGACGCGACCTGCATTTCGGGCGTCCAGTACTGGCATGCCCCGATTCCCGCCTTGCGCGCGCGCTCGCGGATGGTTGCGACATCCTGCCTGCCCGGCGCCTCGCCCTTGGCCGCGATACCCAGCGTCATGAACCCGCCGACATAGGTCGGGACCGCCGCGACATAGGCCGAGACATGACGGAAGAACTGTGCCCGGCGCATGCTGGTGTCACGCAGTTCATCAGCCTGCATGAAGGGCACGCCGCACTGGTTCACGATCAGGCCGTTATCGGTCAGGACACGCGCACAGTGGCGATAGAACGAATCGGTAAACAGCACTTCCCCCACACCGATCGGATCGGTGCTGTCGACGATGATCACGTCAAAGGCGCCATCGGGTGCATTGGTGACATATTCGATGCCATCGCCCACGATCACTTCGGCACGCGGGTCGTTCCACGCATCGCCCGCGATGTCGGGCAGGAACTTCTTGGACAGGGAAATGACTTCGCCGTCGATTTCGACCATGACCGCGCGTTCGACCGTGCTGTGCTGCAGCACGCGGCGCAGCACGCCGCCATCACCCGCCCCGATGATCAGGACATTGCGCGCCGCCCCATGCGCCAGCAGCGGCACATGCGTCAGCATTTCCTGATACACGAACTCGTCACGCTCGGTAATCTGCACCACCCCGTCGAGCATCAGGACGCGGCCATAATCCTCGTTCTCGAATACCGCGATGTCCTGGAACGCGCTTTTGGTCTGGGCCAGCATCCTGTTGACGCGAAGCTGCTGGCGCCAGCCGCCATAAAGGGTTTCGCTGATCCAGACATCGGACATCATGGTACTCCTTGAAAATATCCATGCGAAAACGGGCCGGACATCTGGTCCGGCCTGTCATTCTTTCCCGTACGGGAGGTAATCGGGTGCGGGCGGGACGCCGAAAACCGGGACATGGGGCACGTGACGCACCCCATGCCGGCACGTTACAGCGCGACGCGACCGCGACGCTGTTCGTCCACCTCGATCCGGCCGGCCTGAAACAGGCGCTGCATGACCGGGATCGCCAGGTGCGGGTCACATGCGCCGCACATGAAGATGTCCACGGCGGCAAAATTGCGTTCCGGCCACGTATGGATGGAAATGTGGCTTTCCGCCAGCACGACCACGCCGGACACGCCGCCATTGGGCGTGAAATGGTGGAAGTGGCTGTGCAGGATTGTCGCCCCGGCCGTCACTGCGGCTTCGCACAGGGTGCGGTCGATCTTGTCCGGATCGTCAAGATTGTGCGCATCCCAAAGATCGACAAGAAGATGCGTTCCCGCAAACTTCATCCCGTCTTTTTCGACGAAATAATCTTTCCGGTCGTCGTCGGACGAAAACGGCGCTGAAGAGATCTGGTTATCGCTCGGGAGTTCCGAGACCATCCCCAGTTGAGCAAGTGCGTTCATCACGTACCCCCAAACCAGTAGACAGCCTGTTGGGCAGACATTGCCCCCTTGGGCCAAGAGCGCCGCTGATAGGGCTTCTGACGGGCAGGACGCAAGCATTTTCCGCATGATGGGGACAATATTTTTCGTATTTCCCCATCACGCCCGCAACTTCGCCCCGCCCTGCCGGTTTTTATTTGCCCTTCATCGGCTTTTTTCCGCCTTTTTTCGCCTTTGGCGCGGCCCTGGTCGCGGCGGCGCGCGATTTCGGCGCGGCGGGCGGTTTTTTGTCCCCCCTGCGGGCAGGAGCCTTCTTCGCGGGCTTCGCCGCGTCGGTGTGCGGGACCGCAACCAGCGGACGCTGCGCCAGGAGCGGGCGAAGGAATCGGCCGGTATGGCTTTCGGGATTGGCCGCGACCTCCTCCGGCGTGCCCTCGGCCACGATGCGGCCACCGCCGTCACCACCCTCCGGCCCCATGTCGATCACCCAGTCGGCGGTCTTGATGACCTCCAGGTTATGCTCGATCACCACCACCGTGTTGCCCTGCGCCACCAGCGCGTGCAGCACCTCGAGCAGCTTGCGCACGTCCTCGGTATGCAGCCCGGTCGTCGGCTCGTCGAGGATGTAGAGCGTCCGCCCCGTGGCGCGCCGGGCCAGTTCCTTCGACAGCTTCACGCGCTGCGCCTCGCCGCCTGAAAGGGTGGTCGCCTGCTGCCCCAGCGCGACATAGCCCAGCCCCACCTTCTGCAGGATCGCAAGCCGGTCGCGGATGCGCGGCACGGCGGAGAAGAAGGGCAGCGCCTCGTCCACCGACATCGCCAGCACGTCGGCAATCGACTTGCCCCGGAACTTCACCTCCAGCGTCTCGCGGTTGTAGCGCGCGCCCTTGCAGGTGTCGCAGGTGACGAACACGTCGGGCAGGAAGTGCATCTCGATCTTCAGCACGCCATCGCCCTGGCACGCCTCGCACCGCCCGCCCTTCACGTTGAAGGAGAAGCGCCCTGCCTTGTAGCCACGTGCCTTGCTTTCGGGCAGTTCGGAGAACCAGTCCCGAATCGGGGTGAACAGGTCGGTATAGGTCGCGGGGTTGGAGCGCGGGGTGCGCCCGATGGGCGACTGGTCGATGTCGATGATCTTGTCGAGCTGCTCGATCCCGTCGATCTCCCGGTACGGGGCCGGGTTCTGCCCCGATCCCATCAGGCGGCGCGACAGGGCCTTATACAGCGTGTCGATCACCAGCGTGGACTTGCCGCCGCCCGACACCCCGGTCACGCAGGTGAACGTGCCCAGCGGGAAGCGCGCGGTCACGTCCTTGAGGTTGTTGCCACTTGCCCCGCGCAGCACGAGTTCACGCGCCGGATCAACCGGACGGCGCCGGGCCGGGACCTCGATACGTTTGCGCCCCGACAGGTACGCGCCCGTCAGGCTGTCGGGATTCTGCGCGACCTGCAGCGGCGTGCCGCACGCAACAACATGCCCGCCATTGACGCCAGCCCCCGGCCCCATGTCGATCAGCCAGTCGGCGGCGCGGATCGCGTCCTCGTCATGTTCGACGACGATCAGCGTGTTGCCCAGCCGCTTGAGCCGTTCCAGCGTGCCGAGCAGGCGTTCATTGTCGCGCTGGTGCAGCCCGATGGAGGGTTCGTCGAGCACATAGAGCACCCCCGTCAGGCCCGACCCGATCTGGCTGGCAAGCCGGATGCGCTGGCTCTCCCCCCCCGACAGGGTGGCCGACCCGCGCGACAGCGTCAGGTAATCCAGCCCCACGTCATCAAGGAAGCGCAGCCGGTCAAGGATTTCACGCAGGATCCGCCGCGCGATTTCCGCGCGCTGCGGGTTCAGCGTCGCCTCCACGGTGGCGAACCATTCCAGCGCACGGCGGATGGGCATGTCCGACGCCTGCGCAATGTTCAGGCCCGCCACCTTCACCGAAAGCGCCTCCGGCCGCAGGCGCGCGCCATGGCAGACATGGCACGGCTTTTCGGACTGGTAGCGCGACAGTTCCTCACGCACCCAGACGCTGTCGGTTTCCGCCATGCGGCGGCGCAGGTTGGTGATGACCCCCTCGAACGGCTTGGTCAGGGTATAGCTGCGGCGGTCGTCGCTGTAGGTGAAGGCGATGGGGTCATGTCCGCCATCAAGGATGACATCGCGCACGCCTTCGGGCAGGTCGCGCCACGGCGTGTCCATGCTGACCCCGTAATGCGCGGCCACACCCGCCAGCGTCTGCTGGTAATACGGACTCTGGCTGTTGCGCCACGGCGCGATCGCCCCACCGGCAAGCGACAGCCCTTCGTCCGGCACCACGAGATGCGGGTCGAAGAACGTCTCCTGCCCGATGCCGTCACAGGCGGGACATGCCCCCTGCGGCGCGTTGAAGGAGAACAGCCGTGGCTCGATCTCCTCCAGCGTGAAGCCGCTGACGGGACAGGCGAAGCGGGAGGAGAAGACCGTGCGTTCGGCAGGCGTGTCGTCGGCCCCGTCCTTCCCGCGCGGCACTTCCTCGGCATAGACAAGGCCGTCGGACAGCGACAGCGCGGTCTCGAAACTGTCGGCAAGGCGGGATTCCAGCCCCTCGCGCACGACGATGCGGTCCACCACCGCCTCCACCGTATGGCGCAGGCGGCGGTTCAGGTCCGGCACGTCGGCGATTTCATACAGCGTGCCGTCCACCTTCACCCGGGTGAAGCCCTTGCGCTGCAGGTCGGCGAGTTCCTTGCGACATTCGCCCTTGCGGTCGCGGATGACCGGGGCCAGCAGCATCAGGCGCGTGCCGTCTGGCATGGCCATCACGCGATCAACCATCTGGCTGATGGTCTGCGCCTCGATCGGCAGGCCGGTCTCGGGCGAATAGGGAACACCCGCACGCGCCCACAAAAGGCGCATGTAGTCATAGATCTCGGTCACGGTGCCCACGGTGGAACGCGGGTTCTTCGACGTGGTCTTCTGCTCGATGGAGATGGCGGGCGACAGTCCCTCGATCGAATCCACGTCCGGCTTGCCCATCAGTTCAAGGAACTGCCGCGCATAGGCCGACAGGCTCTCGACATAGCGGCGCTGTCCCTCGGCATAGATGGTGTCGAACGCCAGCGACGACTTGCCCGACCCCGACAGGCCCGTCATGACCGTCAGCGCGTCGCGCGGGATATCGACGTCGATGTCCTTGAGGTTATGCGCACGCGCGCCCCGCACGCGAATCGCGGGGCCGGTCACCTGCTGCACACCGGCCCCCGCCCGTGCGGGAGAAGAATCGTCCATGTTATCCTCCTGCCCCACTGACGCCACGTGGGGACCGAATGTGATGTTGCCATGTTGTTCTGTCCCCATCCCGGCCGGAGGGCAAGGGGCCATGGCAAGGCGACCTGTTTTTTCCCGGCTGCTTTTCCGATGGGAATCCGCACCAAAAAACCCCGGGCAGGGCTTTGCCGTGCGCCCCCATTATGGTCTAGGATATGCGGCCTCACGACCGGCCGGTCCGCACCATGGCGGACATGGCGGTTCCCGACGGACCGGCCCCTGCCCCTGACACCGGGACGCAGGCAGGCCGCCCGCGAACCCGAACAGCAAGCAGGACATCAAATGGCGGGTAGCGTCAACAAGGTCATCCTTATTGGTAATCTGGGCAAGGACCCCGAGATCCGCAACAGCCAGAGCGGTGCAAAGATCGTCTCCCTGACGGTCGCGACCAGCGAATCATGGAACGACCGCGCCTCTGGCGAACGGCGCGAGCGCACGGAATGGCACCGCGTGGTCATCTTCAACGAACGCATCGGCGACGTGGCCGAACGCTTCCTGCGCAAGGGGCGCAAGGTCTATCTCGAAGGGACATTGCAGACCCGCAAGTGGACGGACCAGTCAGGGATGGAGCGCTACACCACCGAGGTGGTGATCGACCGCTTCCGCGGTGAACTCGTCCTGCTCGACAGCAACCGCGGCGGCGAAGGTGGCGAGGGCGGTGGTTACGGCGGCGGCAATGGTGGTGGCTATGGCGGCGGTGGTGGCGGCGGCGGTTCCTCCCGCCCGGCACAGCAGCCTCGCTCCGCCCCGCCCGCAGGCGGCGGTGGCGGATGGGATGCGCCGTCGGGTGGCAGCGACCTTGACGATGAAATCCCGTTCTGAGCACGGCGCCGACGCCGTCTGAAGGCATGTGACCGGCGAAGGGCGCAGGAAATGCGTCCTTTTCCACGGGCGGCGTCCGTGGGCGGGGTCCAATGGCAGGCATCGCCCCGGCATGATGCCGCCATGGTGCCAGGTGATGGTTGGACGACATGGATACACACGGCCCCCGCACGCAACGCCCCCTGACCGACAGGGAAATCGGCAGATTCCTCAGCCTTGTCCTGCGCCATGACCCCGGCCGGATCGACATCAGGCTCGACCCGCAGGGATGGGTGGACACCACCACCCTGATCCGCCAGGCCCGCAGGCATGGCAGGACGTTCGACCTGCCGACGCTGCGCCGCGTGGTGCGTGACAATGACAAGCAGCGTTTCACCCTGTCGCCCGATGGCGCGCGCATCCGCGCGGCACAGGGCCATTCCGTTGCCGTGGACCTCGCACTTACCCCTGCCATCCCGCCCGCGACCCTGTGGCATGGCACCGCGCGCGCCAGCCTGGATTCGATCTTTCGCGACGGACTGGTGCCCGGGCGCCGTCGGCACGTCCACCTCTCCACCGACGAGGCCACGGCCATGAAGGTCGGGACGCGCCATGGCCGGGCCGTGGTCCTGCGGGTCGCGGCGTGGCGGATGCAGGATGATGGCCTGATATTCTGGCGGGCGGATAACGGCGTATGGCTGAGCGGGCACGTGCCGCCACGCTATCTCTCCTTCGCCTGACATGGCCGTCCCGCGGGTCTGCCGCTGCGTCCTTTCCGTGACGGAAACAGGCGTATCCGCACCACGCCACGGGGCCGGACTTGCACGCCCGCGCACCCGCCCGTACGTTCCCATGCGCGACACGCTTCGCGCGTGGGCGCAATTCTGCTATTGAGAGGGCAACAAACCCGCACGCCACGCGCGATGCGAGTCCTGATGCCCGCCCCCGCCCGCTTCCCCCTGAATGCGTGCGAAAACCAGCCATGACGGAACTGCCTTGACCGAAATTCCCGAACAGACTCCGCCCTCCGACATGCTGCCGGTGACCATTGAGGAGGAGATGCGCTCCTCCTACCTGGCCTATGCAATGTCCGTCATCGTCAGCCGCGCGCTGCCTGATGTGCGCGACGGACTGAAACCGGTGCATCGCCGCATCCTGTATTCCATGCGCGAAAGCGGCTTCACCCATGACAAGCCGTACCGCAAGTCGGCCCGCGCGGTCGGTGACGTCATGGGTAAGTACCATCCGCATGGCGACTCCTCCATCTATGACGCCATGGTGCGCATGGCGCAGTCATGGTCGATGCGGGTCAAGCTGATCGACGGGCAGGGCAATTTCGGGTCGGTCGATGGCGATTCCCCCGCCGCCATGCGCTATACCGAGGCAAGGCTGGCGCGGGCCGCCTCCTTCCTGCTTGACGACATCGACCGCGACACCGTCGATTTCCAGCCCAACTATGACGAGAGCGAGCAGGAACCCCAGATCCTGCCCGCCGCCTTCCCCAACCTGCTGGTCAATGGCGCGTCGGGCATCGCGGTCGGCATGGCCACCAACATCCCGCCGCACAACCCGGGCGAGATCATCGACGCGACCCTTGCGATGATCGAACGCCCGGACATGACGCTCGACGACCTGCTGCAGTACGTCCCCGGCCCCGACTTCCCCACCGGCGGGACGATCCTGGGCCGTGCGGGCATCCGCAGCGCGTTCGAGACGGGACGCGGGTCGGTCATCATCCGCGCGCGTGCGGAGGTCGAGGACATCCGCCGCGACCGCAAGGCCATCATCGTCACCGAAATCCCCTATCAGGTGAACAAGGCCACCCTGCAGGAACGCATCGCCGACCTGGTCCGCACCAAGCAGGTGGAGGGCATTTCCGACATCCGCGACGAAAGCGACCGTTCGGGCATGCGCATCGTCATCGAGATCAAGCGCGACGCCACGCCCGAGGTGGTGCTGAACCAGCTTTATCGCTTCACGCAGTTGCAGACCTCCTTCGGGGTCAACATGCTGGCCCTTGATGGCGGGCAGCCGCGCCTGATGGGCCTGAAGGACGTGCTGCAGGCCTTCATCCGCTTCCGCGAGGAAGTGATCCTGCGCCGCGCGCGCTTTGACCTGAACAAGGCGCGCGACCGCGGGCACCTGCTGGTCGGCCTGGTCATCGCGGTGGCGAACATCGATGCGGTCATCGCCCTGATCCGCGCCGCGCCCGACGCCGCCACCGCGCGCACTGCCCTGATGGAACGTGCCTGGGACGCAGGCGACATCGCGCCGCTGCTCGCGCTGATCCATGACGAGGGCAATGTCGTCGTGGATGGGCGCGTCCACCTGACCGAGGCACAGGCGCGCGGCATCCTTGAACTGCGCCTGCAGCGCCTGACGGGGCTGGAGCGCGACAAGATCCAGCAGGAACTCTCCGAAGTCGCGACGCGCATCAACGAACTGCTGGAAATCATCGCCAGCCGCCCGCGCCGCATGGAGGTCATGCGCCACGAACTCGCCACCGTGCGCGCCGAAATCGCGACCCCGCGTGCAACCGACATCGCCGATTACGCGGGCGACCAGACGGATGAAAGCCTGATCGAACCGGGACAGATGGTCGTCACCATCACCCGCGACGGCTTCATCAAGCGCACGCCGCTTGACGTCTTCCGCGCGCAGAACCGTGGCGGGCGCGGCCGTACCGCCGCTGGCCGCCGGGGCGATGACATCATCATCCGTTCGTTCAACGCCCACACCCACCAGTGGGTGCTGTTCTTCTCCTCCGGCGGCAAGGCATACCGCGAAAAGGTCTGGCGCCTGCCCGAGGCCAGTCCCACGGCGAAGGGGCGTGCGCTGGTGAACCTGCTGCCCGACCTGGGCGAGGATTCGATCACCGCCGTCCTGCCGCTGCCGCAGGACGAGGACCTGTGGGAAAACCTCCACCTTGTCTTTGCCACGGCGTCGGGGAACGTGCGCCGCAACCGGCTGAGCGATTTCCGCAACATCCGCTCCTCCGGCCTGATCGCGATGAAGCTTGATGACGGCGACAGGCTGATCGGTGTCGCCACCTGCCGCGAGGGGCAGGACGTGTTCCTTGGCACCCGCAATGCGCGCTGCATCCGCTTCCAGATCACGGACGACACGCTGCGCGTGTTCGCCGGGCGCGGCAGTTCGGGCGTGCGCGGCATCCGCCTTGCCGAAGGGGACGAGGTCAACAGCCTGTGCGTGCTGGGGCATGTCGATGCCACGGTGGAGGAACGCGCCGCCTACCTGCGGATCGCCAACGCCCGCCGCCGCGCCGAAAATGCCGCCCAGAATGGCGAGGATACCGACACCACGCCTGAGGCCGCCACCAGCGAGGACGAGGAAACGGCCACCGACCTCGCCCTGTCGCCCGAACGCGTGGCGGAAATGGAGGCGGCGGAGGAAATCCTCCTGATCGTCAGCAATGCCGGGTTCGGCCGCCGCTCCTCCGCCTATGACTACCGCGTCAGCGGACGCGGCGGGCAGGGCATCAACAACATGTCCTTCCCCACCGCGCGGCGCGGCAACGCGGTGGTCGCCACCCTGCCGGTTCTGGCGGGCACGGATGTCATGCTTGTCACCGATGCGGGCCGCCTGATCCGCCTGCCGGTGGACCAGATCCGCATCATGTCGCGCCAGGCCAGCGGCGTGACGCTGTTCCGCCTGAACGATACGGAAGAAGTGACCAGCGTCTTCCCGGTCATGGATGACGGATCGGAAGGCGACGACACCGACGATACGGATACGGGCGATACGGGCGCGGGCGAAACCGGTGACGTGGCGGATGGCGATGCGACGCCGCCCGCCGCCGGGACGGACGCCAGCGATGACTGACACGGCCGTGCGCGCCGGCTTTTACCCCGGCACCTTCGATCCCGTCACCAACGGGCACCTCGACATCATCACGCGCGCCGCACGTCTGGTCGGCCGCCTGGTGATCGGGGTGGCGAAGGACACGACCAAGCAGCCCCTGCTGTCGCTGGATGAGCGGATCGCGTGCCTGCGCACCGATATCGCGGCCCTCGACATCCCCCCTGCCACCGTGATCGAGGTGGTGGGGTTCGAGGGCCTGCTGGTCAACGCGGCGCATGCGCATGGGGCACATGCAATATTTCGTGGCCTGCGGGCGGTTGCGGATTTCGATTACGAGAACCAGATGTCAGCTATGAACACGCATCTGGCCCCGGACATCGAGACCGTTTTCCTGATGGCGCGACAGGGGAACCAGTATATTTCCTCCCGCCTGGTCAAGGAGATCGCGCGGCTGGATGGTGACATCACGGATTTCGTCTCACCCTCCACCCGCCAGTGCGTTCTGGCGCGCCTGAAGGACCGCTGAAGGCGCCTTCCCCGACCCGGCAACGGATGCGCGCCGGTTTTTTTCACCCTTACAGATAAACAGGAAACGGACAGCCATGTCAGATACGAACAAGGCCGACCTCATCAACATGGACCTCAAGACCGGGCGCGTGGTCATCCGCCTGCGTCCCGACCTCGCCCCGCTGGCGGCGGAGCGCATCCGCACGCTGGCGGCCGAAGGGTTCTATGACAACACGCCGTTCCACCGCGTCATCCATGGTTTCATGGCGCAGGGTGGCGACCCGACCGGCACCGGCACGTCAGGCAGCAAGCTGCCGGACCTGAAGGCCGAATTCACCAACAAGGCGAAGTTCGAGCGCGGCACCGTCGGCATGGCCCGCACCATGAACCCCGACAGCGCCAACAGCCAGTTCTTCATCATGTTCGAGCCCTCCCCCCATCTGGATGGCCAGTACACGATCGTCGGGCAGGTGATCGAGGGCATGGACCATATCGACAAGGTCAAGCGCGGCGCGGGCCAGAGCGGCATGGTCCAGGATCCCGACCGCATCATCAAGATGCGTCCCGCCGACGCCGAGGCGTAAAGGACATGCCTGGGGACCGTGCACGCGCGCGGTCCCCATCCCCCTGCCGCCCCGTCACCATACGGCCAGCATGAAGACCGGGGCGGCAGGGCGGCATCAGGGCGTATTTGCGGCCCACCGCCATGAATTCGTGGCGTAATCGCCAACAACTGCCCTTAATATCAGCGATTTAGTCCGCAGATATATTTTCATCTTCTTCTTGACAGTCCGCATCAGGCCGCCTACACCCCCGCTTGAGCAGTTACGGGACGTCAAGGCACGTCGGGTCTTCCATGACCTGATCCCTGTTACGACAGGCCAGATCCCCATTCGTGAGCCGGTAGCTCAGTCGGTAGAGCATTCGACTTTTAATCGAATGGTCGTGGGTTCGAATCCCACCCGGCTCACCACACACTTTCATGAAAATCCAGAAGTTTTTGGTGAAGCTTTTTTCAAAAAGCTTCGAAAGAACGCCGCGTTTTAAAAAAGGCGACACCCAAAACTTTTATCCGTTTCAAATCAGCGGAAATGGCAGGGCCGGTCCACCGTGGGCGCGATATCCATCTGCACCACCATCAGGTCCACCGCACCATCGCCGACATTCCCGCCAAGATGCCCCTTGCGCCCCTGCATCGGGCCGGATGGCAGCGGACGGGTATTCTGGTCCTCGCCCAGCAGCACATCGCCCGGCCCCATCTCGACGCGCGTGCCATCCATCGCCTGCACGAACCAGCGCCCATGCAGGGGGACGATCCACTGCACCTTCGGGTCTTCGTGCCAGTCCCCGTCCCAATGCGGAGGCTGCACGGTCATCAGCACCGTCGCGCGCCCGTCAGGCTGGCGGTCCTGCCATTGCGGGCCTGCGGGGGGCGACATGCTTTTCAGCACGAACTGCGTCAGCGGACAGGTCGCGATATGGCTGACGCCCTGCCCGTCGGTCCAGACATGATGATAGGTCAGGCGCGGTGGCGTCTGTGGCGTCGCCTGCGCGGAGGCGGCCAGCGCCCCGGCCGGTGGCAGCACCATCGCCGCAACAGCCATGGCCCATCGCCCGGCGCGCCAGCACCTGATTGCATGTCCAAGGATCATGTCATGACACCTCCCGATGATACGAAATATCACGCGCCCGCCACAGCCACCAAGGCACGCGGCCATGCGCGATCATTTGTGAACCTGCATCGCCACCATGTCCCTGCTGAACGCGGAAATCCGCACAATCGGCGATGTATATTACGATTCAATAATTAAAATACCAAAACGAGACCTTAATTATAATTTTATGTCTTGTTTTTGTTTATATCATGCCATATGTAACCGCAGGTATAATATGCCACCGTTCCTTCTGGCGGCATCCATCCGGCCGAAATACCGCGTCCCATCCCGGCACCGCCTGCGGACGCACCGGAAAACCCATCATCGGGATTGCAGCGGCAACCCCGCGGCCACATGACATTCTGTGAGAACTGATGAGCCTTAATCCTGTCCTGTCTGCCGTAACGGATCGCGTGATCGCACGTTCTGCGCGTTCGCGCGGCCATTATCTCGACCTGATCGCCCGTGAAAAGGACGCAGGCATTTCACGTCCGCACCTGGCCTGCGGCAACCTTGCCCATGCCTTCGCCGCGGCGGGAGAGGACAAGGACAGCATCCGCGCACAGCGCGCGATGAATATCGGTATCATCACATCCTATAACGACATGCTTTCCGCGCACCAGCCCTATGGCCGGTATCCGGACCAGATCAAGGTCTTCGCGCGTGAAGTCGGGGCCACGGCGCAGGTGGCCGGCGCCACACCCGCGATGTGCGACGGCGTGACGCAGGGCCAGCCAGGGATGGAGCTGTCGCTGTTCAGCCGCGACGTGATCGCGATGTCCACGGCGATCGGACTGAGCCACGGGATGTACGAGGGCGTCGCGATGCTGGGCATCTGTGACAAGATCGTGCCCGGCCTGCTGATCGGCGCGCTGCGCTTCGGGCACCTACCCGCCCTCCTGATCCCGTCGGGGCCGATGCCCTCGGGCATTTCCAACAGCGAGAAGCAGCGCATCCGCCAGCTTTACGCCGAAGGGAAGGTGGACCGCGAACGCCTGATGGATTCAGAGGCCGCGTCCTACCACGCGCCGGGCACCTGCACCTTTTACGGCACGGCCAACACCAACCAGATGCTGATGGAGGTCATGGGCCTGCACCTGCCCGGTTCCTCCTTCGTGCCGCCCAACACGAAACTGCGCCAGGAACTGACACGTGCGGCCATCCACCGGCTGGCGCAGATCGGGCCGAACGGCAATGACTACCGCCCGCTTGGCCACTGTGTTGACGAACGCGCCATCGTCAACGCCGCCGTCGGGCTGCTGGCGACGGGCGGGTCCACCAACCTTGCCATCCACATCCCGGCAATGGCGCGCGCGGCGGGCATCATCATCGACTGGGAGGATCTGGACCGCCTCTCCGCCGTGGTGCCGCAACTCACCCGCGTCTATCCCAACGGTTCGACCGACGTGAACGGTTTTCACCAGGTGGGCGGCATGCCCAGCCTGATCGGGTCGCTGCTCGATGCGGGGCTGCTGCATCCCGACATCCTGACCGTGGCCGAGGGCGGCTTCACCTGCTACCGCACCACCCCGCACATGCGCGACGACCGCCTGGTGTGGGAAGAAGCCGGGCCGTCACGTGACGACACGGTCCTGCGCACGCCCGCCGACCCGTTCCGCAAGGATGGGGGCATGCGCCTGATGCAGGGCAACCTCGGGCGCGGGATCTACAAGACCAGCGCCGTCGCCCCCGAACGCTGGACGATCGAGGCACCGGCCCGGATATTCGAGGACCAGCAGGACGTGATCGACGCGTTCAAGGCGGGGGAGCTTGATCGTGACGTGATCGTGGTCGTGCGCTTCCAGGGACCGGCGGCGAACGGCATGCCCGAACTGCACCGCCTGACGCCGACGCTCAGCGTCCTGCAGGACCGCGGGCACAAGGTCGCGCTCGTCACCGATGGCCGCATGTCGGGCGCAAGCGGCAAGGTGCCCGCCGCCATCCATATCGGCCCCGAAGCCCATGCGGGTGGCCCGCTGTCGCGCCTGCGTGACGGGGACATCGTGCGGGTCTGCGCGCAGTCGGGGCGCATCGAGGCGCTGGTTGACGCGGCGGAATGGGAACAGCGCCAGCCCGCGACAGGGCCAAGGGCCGCCTTTGGCACGGGGCGCGAACTGTTCGCGCTGATGCGCGGCGGGGTGGACAGCCCCGAACGCGGGGCGTCGGCCATCCTTGCCGGGATGGACCATATGGCCGAAGCCGAGGGGCTGTCGTAAAAACCGGGCACACGCTCCCTGCCCCATCTCCGCACGGACCAGAACCAAGGAAAACCCATCGTGGCTACCATCGAAGACATCATGACGCTGTCACCGGTCATTCCGGTGCTTGTCATCCATGACCCCGCCCACGCCCGTCCCGTGGCCGAAGCCCTTGTCGCGGGGGGCCTGCGCACGCTGGAGGTCACGCTGCGCACCGAAAGCGCCCTCGACGTCATAGCGGAAATGGCGAAGGTCGAGGGCGCGGTCGTCGGCGCGGGCACGGTGCTGAACAGGGCCGACCTGGACGCCAGCGTGCGTGCGGGCGCGCGTTTCATCGTCAGCCCCGGCCTGACCAAGCCGCTGGCCCATGCGGCGCGGGACGCGGATGTGCCGCTGCTGCCGGGCATCGCCAATGCGGGCGACATCATGCGCGGGCTTGACCTTGGCCTGACGCGCTTCAAATTCTTCCCTGCCGAGGCCTCGGGCGGGATCGCGGCGCTCAAGGCGCTGTCGGCCCCGTTCGGGCAGGTGCGTTTCTGCCCCACCGGCGGCATCCGCCAGGACACGGCGGCGAACTGGCTGGCGCTGCCGTCCGTCCTGTGCGTGGGCGGGTCGTGGCTGGTGCCGTCGGGCATACCGGACCCTGCCGACATCACGGCACGCGCCCGCGCGGCGGCGGCACTGTCGGCCTGATCCCACACCTGCCGATTACATGACGGGCGGGGACACGGCCCCCACCGTCATGCGGTCCGGCGGAATGTCAGGTTGTAGCGCACATCCCCGCACAGCGGATGCTGCGCCTGTGGCACGGGTGCGATCCCGTGCCACGCCAGACGCGACGGGCCGCCCCACACCACCACATCGCCATTGCGCACCACGATGCGCCGCACGGGGTCCGATCGCGTCACACCACCCCACAGGAAGACCGCCGACACGCCCAGCGAGATGGAAACGATGGGCGCATCACACCGTTCATCCCGATCCTGATGCAGCCCCATCCGGTCCCCCGGCCCATAACGGTTGATCAGGCCCGAATCCGGCACAAACCCGTCATATCCCGCCTTTTGCGCACATTCGCCCGCGATGTCGCGCAACAGCGCGGGCATGGTCGGCCATGGCCGTCCCGTGCGGGGATCGTGCGTTTCATACCGGTATCCCGCCGCGTCACTGACCCATACACGCGCGCCACAGCCACTCATCCCCACCGACATGCGGCCGCCACCCGGCGTCGTCATGTGCCGCAGCGGGGCACGGCGCACGACCTCTCCGATGGCCGACAGCAGCGCAGGGGCGCGCGCATGGACAAGGCCGGGGAACAGCCACGCACCGGGGGCCAGCGCCTGCGCGGGGGCATCCCTGCGGCCCGGCGGCTCCTCCGTATTGAACAGCATGCCCTGCGTCATGGACCGCCTCGCCTGTTGATATGTGCGTCTGGGGGCTGTGATCTTTCAAAAGTTTTTTGGTGAAGCTTTTTTGCAAAAAATCTTCGAAAGACGTCACCTTTTTGAAAAAAGGCGACACCCAAAAACTCTTGTGATTTATCAATGCCCTACCTTCAGGCGCTGTCATAAAAAAGGCCACCCCGAGGGATGGCCTTTCAAGTGTCACGACGGAACGGACGGACACTCAGAAGCTGTTGTCGTCGCCCGCGTCGAACCCGCCGCCATCGTCAAAGCCGCCGCCACCCGCGTCACCACCAGCGTCAAAGCCCTGGTCGGCGGTCGTGCCGCTGCCCGCGAACGGGTCGGCACCGGCACCCGCGCCGGAATCGCCATAGTTGTTGTTGATGATGGTCTCGCCCCCACCCGCAGGCATGCCCGCGCCGAAGCCTCCACCCATGTCGTGATGGCCGCTGAACAGGCCCGTCAGGGCGTTGCCCATCATCATGCCACCGGCAACACCGGCCGCCGTCGTCAGGGCGGACCCGAGGAAGCCCGAACCGCGCTGCGGGAACATGCCCGGCTGCATCCCCGGCGGATAGACAGGCTGCGGCGGGGCGGACGGTGCGGCACCCGCACCCCAGCCCGGCGGCGGGGCGGCGGGGCGGGGTGCGGACTGCGCCGCGCCACCACCGAACATGCCGCTGAAGAACCCGCCCGAACGTGCGGGCTGCGGCGCGGCCTGCGGCTGTGCCTGCTGCGCCTGTGCCGCGGCAACCTGCTGCTGCGCCTGCTGCAGTTCCCACTGCAACTGGCGGATGCGGTTCTGCGCCTCCGCCAGGGCGGCTTCCTGCACCACGGCCATCTGCGTGATGCGGTAGCGTGCCTCGGGGTATTTCTGGAACATCTCCCCGATATACTGGTCGGCCTGGGGGTCGATCGGCGGCAGCGAGGATGCCGTCTGCGGCACGCTGCCCGTGCTCGCGCCGCCAACACGGGCGAAGAACTGTGCGATCAGATCGCGTTCCTGAGTATTCATCGTAATTCCATCCTGCTCCACACAAGGAAACTGACCCAGCCACCAATCATGTGGCGCGCGGTGCGCCAATGCGCAAGACCCCACGCCATGCAGGCAACGGACAGCCACACGGCACGCCCCGCCTTTCGGTCGGGGCGACATAACGGTATGCTGTTCGCAGCAATTGCGCCAGATGGCGCAGACCCGTCCCCGTTCAACGGAGCATCCTGTTCATGGACCCGGCCCCCGTGCCCCGATCATCCCGTACGCGCCCCCTGTCGTTCCAGGGGCTTATCCTGAAACTGCACCAGTTCTGGTCCGAACAGGGCTGCGCCATCCTCCAGCCCTATGATACCGAAGTCGGCGCTGGCACCCTGTCGCCGCATACCACGCTGCGCGCGCTGGGCCCGCGCCCGTGGAAGGCGGCGTATGTGCAGCCCTGCCGCCGCCCGTCGGACGGGCGTTACGGGGAAAACCCCAACCGGCTCCAGCATTATTACCAGTATCAGGTCCTGCTCAAGCCCACGCCCGAAGACAGCCAGAAGCTGCTGCTTGACAGTTATCGCGCCATCGGGATCGACCCGATGGAACATGACATCCGCTTTGTGGAGGATGACTGGGAAAACCCGACCATCGGGGCATGGGGACTGGGCTGGGAGGTCTGGTGCGACGGGATGGAGGTGACGCAGTTCACCTATTTCCAGCAGGTCGGCGGCATCCCCACCGTCATGCCGTCCACGGAACTGACCTACGGCCTCGAACGCCTTGCAATGTACGTGCAGGGGATCGAGAACGTCTATGACCTCGACTTCAACGGCCACGGCCTGACCTATGGCGATGTGTTCCTGCGCGCCGAACGCGATTATTCGCGCCATAATTTCGAGGCCGCGGACGTGGAGATGCTGCACCGCCATTTCATCGACGCGGAACGCGAATCCACGGCCCTTGCCGAACTTGGCCTGGCGCAGCCTGCCTATGACCAGTGCCTGAAGGCCAGCCACCTGTTCAACCTTCTTGATGCGCGCGGCGTCATCAGCGTCAGCGAACGCGCCTCCTATATCGGCCGCGTGCGCACGCTTGCAAAGCGATGCTGCGAAGCATGGCTGGCGGGCGAAGGATAACACGATCATGCCCGAACTCCTGCTTGAACTCTTTTCCGAGGAAATCCCCGCCCGCATGCAGCAGCGCGCGGCGGAAGACCTGCAGCGCCTGCTGACGGAGGCGCTGTCCCCGCTCAACCCGCGTGAGGCCCGTACCTTTGCCGGGCCACGCCGCATCGCCATCTCGCTACAGGTCGATGCGACCGTGCCGGGCAGCACCGTCAACGAACGCGGCCCGCGCGAAAACGCGCCGGACAAGGCGCTGGCCGGTTTCATGCGCAAGCATGGGGTCGAACGCGACGCGCTGGTGCTGGAAAACGGGTTCTGGATCCTGCGGCGCGAGGTTCCCGCCGTGCAGGCCGCAACCCACATCGCGGCCACCGTGCCCGCCCTGCTGCGCCGCTTCCCGTGGCCCAAGTCGATGCGCTGGGGCGTGGGCAGCAGCTTCACATGGGTGCGCCCGCTGCGCCGGATCGTCTGCCTGCTTGACGGGCAGGTCGTGCCGTTCTCCCTGGCCGAGGGCGAGGATAACGGCCACGGGCTTGTTGCCGCCAACCTGACCGAAGGCCACCGCTTTACCGCGCCAGGCGCGTTTGCCGTGACCGGCACGCAGGACTGGCTTTCGGGACTGCGCGCGCGCCAGGTCGAACCCTGCGCCGATGCCCGCCGCACCAGAATTGCCGAAGGTGTCGCCCGCCTTGCCGCCGAAGAGGGGCTGAGCGTCGTATCCGACCCCGCCCTGATTGACGAGGTCGCGGGCCTGACGGAATGGCCGGTGCCGTTCCTGGGGCAGATTGACGACGAATTCATGACCCTGCCGCCGGAGGTGATGCAGGTGTCGATGCGCGTCAACCAGCGTTATTTCGCGCTGCGCAACGCCGATGGCTCCGCCGCCCCGCGCTTTGCCTTCGTCGCGAACATGGAACCGTCGGATGGCGGCGCGCTGACGATCGCGGGCAACGAACGCGTGCTGCGCGCGCGCTTTGCCGATGCCCGGCATTTCTGGGACCTTGATCGCACCCACACGCTCGAAAGCCGCGTGGCGCAACTCGACCGCATCGTCTTCCACGCCGCCCTCGGCAGCCAGGGGGAACGGGTGCGGCGCATCGTGCGCCTTGCCGGGCTGATCGCGCCGATGGTGGGCGCGGACCCGAAGCAGGCCGAACGCGCCGCCCTGCTGTGCAAGGCGGACCTGACGACCGGCATGGTGGGTGAATTCCCCGAACTGCAGGGCACGATGGGGGCCTATTACGCCCGCCATGATGGGGAGGACAGCGTGGTCGCCGACGCGATTGGCGAACATTACATGCCGCGCGGGCAGCATGACGGCGTGCCCCATGCCCCCGTCTCCATCGCCGTGGCGCTGGCGGACAAGATCGACAGCCTTGTCGCGTTCTTCGCGGCGGGGGAAAAGCCGGGCGGGTCGGGCGATCCGTACGCCCTGCGCCGCGCGGCCCTTGGCCTGATCCGCATCATCCGCGAAAACCACCTGCGCCTCGACCTTGCGGAACTTTTCGTCATGGCGGCCCATGGCCTGCCTGAAAACCTGCGGCTGGCCCCGGACCTCGACCTGCTGCCGCAGTTCGTGGCCGAACGCCTGCGCGTGCAGTTGCGTAACGAGGGCGCGCGCCACGACATCCTGGCCGCCGTGTCGGTGGGCAATACCGACACCGACATCACCCGCCTGCTGGCGCGCAGTGACGCGCTGGCGGAAATGCTGGCGACGGAGGATGGGCGCAACCTGCTGGCGGCGACCCGGCGCGCGGCCAACATCCTGCGTATCGAGGACCGCAAGGACGGCCCCCACGAAGGTGCCCCCGACCCCGCCCTGTATGCGCAGGACGAGGAACGCGCCCTTGCCGATGCGCTGGCCCGCACGATCCCCGCCGTGGAAAGCGCCATCAGCGAGGAACGCTTCGCCGACGCCATGCGCGATGTCGCCCACCTGCGCCCCGTGCTGGACCGGTTTTTCGAGGACGTCACCGTGAACGCCGAAGACGCCGCCATACGTCGCAACCGCCTGCGCCTGCTGTCGGAACTGCGCCGCATGACCGTGCTGATCGCGGATTTCAGCCAGATCGAAGGCTGATCCCCCGCCCCCGTGGCTGCGTGCGCGGGGGCGGCTTTCCCAGGGGCGTTGCCCCTGAAACCCCACCAAAGGGTATTACCCTTTGGAAACCATGATTTTGGTAAACAGATCAGGGTGCAGGGAGCCGCGCTCCCTGCCGGGTCCGGGCAGAGCCCGGGTGTCCCATGCACGCGGCGACACCACGCGCCAGAAAACTGACGGCCCC
Organism: Gluconacetobacter entanii; assembly: GCF_013155425.1. NCBI lineage: Bacteria > Pseudomonadati > Pseudomonadota > Alphaproteobacteria > Acetobacterales > Acetobacteraceae > Gluconacetobacter > Gluconacetobacter entanii. The sequence continues at coordinate 135,894 of NZ_JABJWD010000011.1, forward strand.
TAAGCCAGATAGACAAGCCGTGCCGCCTGCCCCCGCCGCACGACCACCACCGCGTTCTGCCGATACCGCCGGGCAAGGCGCAGCGCCGGGGCGAGGTCCATTTCCACCGCATAAAGCGGTTCGGACCACCGGCCCAGCCGTCCTTCGCCCAGATGATGCGGCACATGGCGCAGGTCGCGGGCCAGACGCGCCATCATGCGCGCATTCCACCCATCCGGCCGCCGACGCCCGCCCGGATTGCACGCACTGAGCATCACGATTGTCCCCCGCCGGGGCAGGCCCGCATCATCGGGACGCTGCCCCACCCGGACAACCGGCAGGGTGGCGGCGTGATAGGTACTGAGGCGATAGGACCGTTGGGTGGCGGCAGACGGGGGCAGGATGCCGCTCATGCATCCTTGTCCGTCGTTTCGCCAAAGGTGGAGTTGCGATGCACCCATGCGGACAGCAGCAGGCCAAAACCGAACATCACCATCAGCATGGCCGACCCGCCATATGAAATCAGCGGCAGCGGCACGCCGCCCACCGGGATCGCCCCCATGACCATCGACAGGTTGACCGCGCAGTAGAGGAAGAAATTCATGCTGATCCCCAGCCCCAGCAGCCGCCCGAACTGGTTGCGGCTGCGTATCGCGATCAGCATGCCGCCCAGGATCATCACCAGCAGCAGCCCGATCACCGCCGCGCCCCCGACATACCCCCATTCCTCCGCGATCATGGTGAAGATGAAGTCGGTCTGCTTTTCGGGCAGGAAGTTAAGCTGCCCCTGCGTGCCGTGCAGGTAGCCCTGCCCCCACATCCCGCCAGATCCCAGCGCGATCTTGGACTGGATGATGTTGTAGCCCGCGCCCAGCGGGTCATTTTCAGGGTGCAGGAAGGTGATGACCCGCGCCTTCTGGTAATCATGGAGGTGGTTGTAGGCGATTTTGGTCAGAAACGGCAGCGGCGCCGCCAGCAGCGCGATCTGCCACAGGCGCATCCCGGCGGCAAAGAACAGGCTGGCCCCCACGGTCGCGATGATGACCGCAGTCCCCAGGTTCGGCTCCTTCAGCACCAGCCCCACCGGCACCAGCACCATCAGCGCGGGCGGGATCAGATAGAGCGGATTGCCCATGTCACGGTAACTGACCTTGTGAAACCAGCTTGCCAGCACCAGCACCAGCGCGATCTTCGCCAGTTCGGAGGGCTGGACCTGCAATCCGCCGATCATCAGCCATCGTTCCGCCCCCTTGCCGACATGCCCCATGCGCAGCACCGCCACAAGCAGCAGCAGCGACAGGCCATAAAGCGGCCATGCAAGGCGCACCAGCACCGTCGGACTCATCAGCGCGACGCCAAGCATCATCACAAGGCCGAAGCAGAAACGGATGGTCTGCGGTTCGGCGAACGGGCGTGACGTGCCACCGCCGGCGGAATACAGCGCCCCATATCCCACCGCCGCCAGCAGGCAGATCAGCACGACATAGATCCAGTTGATCTGCCACAGCTTGGCAAGGATCTGGAAATTGGGTTCCGCCCGCAGCAGGCGTTTCTGGAAGTTCATGTCAGTCCCCCGGCAGCAGCAGACACAGCCATCGCGACAGCCTATGCGACAGGCCATCGCACGCCAATGGCGCGGCCGTTATCCCTGATCCACGTCCGCCTGCGCCACTTCCTGGCCCGGCGATTCCTTGTGATTGACCGGATCGCGCATCAGCGTGTCGGTCATGATGTCACGCGCCAGCGGGGCCGCGACCTCCGCCCCGGCATTGCCGTGCTCCACCACCACCGCCGCCGCATAGCGTGGCGCGTCATAGGGGGCAAAGCAGATGAACAGCGCATGCGGGCGATATTCCCACGGCAGGTTGGCGGAATTGAAATGCCCGCTTTCACGCATGGCGCGCGACACGCGCCGCACCTGCGCCGAACCGGTCTTGCCCGCCATCTGCACGCCCGGAATGGCCAGGCGCGCCTTGGGCGCGGTGCCGCTTTCCTCGTTCACGACGGCATACATGCCCTCGCGGATCGCGTTGAAGAAATGATCGGGCATGTTTTCCATCGGCCCGGCATGGTCCAGCGCCGCCATATCCCCCAGTCGGCCGCCAACCGCACGCACAAGATGCGGCTGCACGTCGCGGCCGCTGGCAATGCGTGCGGCATAGGTCGCAAGCTGCAGCGGCGTGACCTGCATGAAGCCCTGCCCGATACCACTGACGATGGTGTCGCCCCCGTTCCAGTGATGCCCGTGCGCGCGCCGCCATTGCGGCGTGGGAATCAGGCCCTGACGCACATGCGGCAGTTCGATGTCCAGCGGCGCGCCAAGCCCGAACTGGTGCGAGGCCAGCGCGATCGGGTCCATGCCGGTACGCCGCGCGACCTCATAGAAAAACACGTCGCAGGAGAATTTCAGCCCCTGCCTGAGCGTCAGCGACCCGTGGCCATAGCGCGACCAGCAGTGAAAGCGCGTGCCGCCGACATCGATATAGCCGGGGCAGTTGATGCGGTCGTTCGGCGACAGGGTGCCCGCACGCAACGCCGCCATCGCCACCGCCGGCTTGAAGGTGGAGCCGGGCGGATACAGGCCCGACACCGCCTTGTTGATCAGGGGCGTCTGGCTGTTGTTCGTCCATTCGATCCACTGCGCCTGGCTGACGCCACTGTCGAACAGCGACGGGTCGAAGGAAGGATTGCTGACCATGGCCAGCACTTCGCCATTGCGGCAGTCCATGACCACCGCACTGGCGGACTGGTCCGCGATGCGGCCAAGCACCTGCTGCTGCAACCCGCTGTCGAGCGTCAGGGTGATCTCGTTCCCCGGCTGCCCCTCGTCACGGTCAAGCTCGGCCATGATGCGGCCGACGGCGTTGACCTCCATCTCCACCGACCCGACCTGCCCGCGCAGGCCCTGGTCCTGTGTCTGCTCGATCCCCGAACGGCCCACGCGCATCCCCGGCAGGGCCAGTTCCGCATCACGCGCCACGTCCTTTTCCGAAGGGGGCGCCACATACCCCACCACATGCGCCAGCAGCGGGCCAAAGGGATAGACCCGCGTCGTGCCCACATCGATCAGCACACCCGGAAGCGACGGCATGTTGAGTTCCAGCCGCGCCATGTCGTCCCACGACAGGAAATCACGCAGCATGATGGGGATGAAGCGCCGCTTGTGCCGCAGTTCACGCTCGACCCGCGCGGTGTCGCGTGGCTCCATCGGGACAAGCTGGGCGAAACGCTCCAGCGTGCCGGGCAGGTCGTTCGTCTCCTCCGCCAGCAGGAGCGCGCGCCAGTTCACCTTGTTCGCCGCGACCGCGATGCCGAACCGGTCGGTAATGCGCCCGCGCGGCGGCGCAAAAAAGCGTTTGCTTAACCGATTGTTTTCCGCAAGCCGTGCATAATGGCTGCCGTCACGAACCTGCAGGCCGTACAGGCGTTGCGCCAGCGTGCCGAGTACGGCCCCCTGCGCCGCCATCAGCAGCAATGCGCGACGTGTAAAAACGCCCCGGGAAGGATTCTTGCCTTCCTCCGGGCGGGTCATCAGCCGCGTACCTGTTTTCTTAGTGCGAAACTTCATTCACCCATCCGGGCAGATCGGAAGACGTCTGATCCATCAGCCCTGTTCAGGCGCGATTCGCGTCGTTGACGATAAAGCGGTAAGTCCAGACGAATATGACATAAAGCACCGGAAAGCTGCCGAATGCCAAGATGCTTTCGAACATGAATGGTATCGTTTCCACAAGATGCAGCGCCAGCGCCGAACACAGCACCCATTGCAGCGCCGTTGCAAACACCATGACGACCCCGAACACCAGCCACAGCACGAAGACATTCAGGCGCGCCAGCACGTAACGCCCCGAAAGCCCGATCCCATGCACCACCAGCATGATCAGCAGCAGGACGCCCGGTGGCTCGAAACTCAGCAGATCGACACACAATCCCAGCCCGAACACCGCAACCGACGGCATCAGCGCCGGGCGGAACACCGACCACAGGAAGACCGACACCTGCACGACGGCCGGCATCAGTTCCGCCTGCGCGGGGATATTGAGCGGCGCGGACAGCACCAGCGTCACCACCAGCACGAACAGGCACGGCAGGCAGTGCCGTACGAACAGGTCCGTGCCGTGGGCCAGACCGGCACGCGGCTGGATCTCGGGCTTCAGCGATGGCGGGGGAAGCGGTTTCATCCATGCACCCCTTCATCCCCGCTTCGGCTGGAACTGGGGCGGAAGGGTCATGGTCCGCCCGACGGAAGGCAGCGGTATGCGCCCCGGCGCATCAGGCGGGACGACCGCATCGGCATAGTTGAAGATCCGCAGGATATCGAGATGCTCCAGCGCGGCGGCCGGGATCACCACCGGCGTGCCGGGACGCAGGTAATGGACATGCCCCACCGGAAGGCCGGCCGGCAGGGATTCGATTTCGCCGTTGGTCACGACGCGCTCCCCCTCCACCGGCATGTTGTCCTGCGGGTAATAGATGATCTTCGGCGTGGCGGAATTGTCCCCCGCCATGATCGCCGCCGCATGGCTCGATTCCAGCGTCACGGGCAGCCTGCTGGAGGAATCGGTAATCAGCAGCACGCGCGCCGACCGCTTGCCCACCTCGGTCACGCGCCCCGCAAGCCCCGCACCGTCAAGGGCGATGCCATCCTTGCGCACGTTGGTGTCGGGATTGATCGACAGCAGCACCGCGCGCGCATACAGGCCGCTGGTGTCGCGCACCACGCGCCCGGTGACATAGGAAGGCGCATCGTCAGGGATCCAGTGCAGGTTGGCCTTCAGCGTCGCATTTTCATCCGCCAGCGCCGCCGCAACGTCATACCAGTGCTGCAGGTTGGCATTTTCGGTGCGCAGGCGGATATTTTCCGCCTCCAGGTTGCGGATGTCCTGAAGATTCCCCGAAAGTTCACGCAACCGCGCCTGTGGCCATGCCACAAGGCCATAGGCCGGGGCGAGCATGTCGGCCACCTGCATGCGCATATGTTCGATCAGGGGACGGTCCGCCTTGCCCAGCAGGATGATGCCGCAGGCGACAAGGATCAGGAACGGCAGCACAAGCTTGCCCATCGCCTGACGGGACTGGATGGAAACCGGCATTACCATGCCCCTTTCCCGTACCTGTCCACGCGCCGGCCGGACCTATCGAACGTGCCTGAGCGCCGGCCCCCCATAGTCCTGCATTCCCCTTGTCTTGTCCTGCGCCACGCTGGCCAGTGGCATGGCGTCGATACCGTCAGTACATGCTTGTCAGCACATTGCGCAACCGCTTCATTTCCTCAAGCGCGCGCCCGGTGCCCATCGCAACGCACGACAGCGCGTCCTCCGCCACCGTCACCGGCAGGCCCGTCGCACGGCGCAGCACCTCGTCCAGGCGATACAGCAGCGCACCGCCACCCGTAAGCACGATGCCCTTGTCCACGATGTCGGCGGCCAGTTCAGGCGGCGTGTTCTCCAGCGCGGTGGTCACCGCATCAAGGATCTGGCTGACGGGTTCGGCAAGGCTTTCGGCAATCTGCGCCTGCGACACCACCACTTCACGCGGCACGCCGTTGATCAGGTCGCGGCCCTTGACCTCCCGCCACGGGCCGGCATCATCCGGGTCATCGGGCGGGATGGCGGAACCGAGGCCGATCTTGATCTGCTCGGCAGAGCTTTCACCGATCAGCAGGTTATGGTTGCGCCGGATGTAGGAGATGATGGCCTCGTCCATCTTGTCGCCACCCACCCGGACGGAACGGGCATAGACGATACCGCCGAGGGAGATGACCGCCACTTCGGTCGTGCCGCCGCCGATATCGACGATCATGCTGCCGGACGGTTCTGTCACCGGCAGGCCCGCGCCGATCGCGGCCGCCATCGGCTCCTCGATCAGGAAGACCTTGCGCGCGCCGGCACTCTCGGCGCTTTCCTGGATGGCGCGCCGTTCGACTGCGGTTGACCCGGACGGGACACATACGATAATCAACGGGCTGGCAAACATGCGCCGATTATGCACCTTGCGGATGAAGTGCTTGATCATCTCCTCCGCAACTTCAAAATCGGCGATCACGCCATCGCGCAGCGGGCGAATGGCCGTGATATTGCCAGGGGTACGGCCAACCATCAGCTTGGCTTCCTCCCCAACGGCCAGAACCTGTTTCTTGCCCCGCACCTCGGCCAGGGCAACGACCGAAGGTTCATTCAGGACGACGCCGCGTCCCTTGACATAGACCAGTGTATTGGCCGTGCCGAGGTCAATCGCCATATCAGCGGACAGCAGACCCAGCACACGAGCAAACATCCAAAACTCCCGACAACAAACCAGCCATGACCCATTCCGCAGCTTCGACCCGATGACACGGCCATGCCGCGCCTGTTCGCCTGCCGAAAAATCTGGATCAGGTCGAGGGCTTACCGGTGCTGACGGATGGGAGCAAGAGGAGACATGGTTTTAATTCGTTAATTTATGGCCGCCAAGGCGCTTTGTTACAAAATGCCCAAATTTTATCACGCAGGATATCCTTTCCTGTGCGGCGCACACTACAATATGACCCTTTGCCGGTCGCGGCAGTTCCGCCGCCCCCGCACCAGAGATTGATGAGAATGATCCTTCACGATTTACTGCGCCGACCGCTCGCGGTTGCGACCCTTGCCGCCGCTTCCATGACGATGGTCGCCTGCACCGACAATTATGATCCGGGTCAGCGTGCGATCGCCGGTGGCCTGATCGGGGCGGGCGGCGGTGCCGCGATCGGCGCCCTTGCCGGTGGGGGCGAAGGGGCGGCCATCGGTGCGCTCGCAGGGGCCGGCGGCGGGGCCGCCGTGGGGGCCGCGACCACCCCGCGCAGGCGTTCCGATGGTGGCCCGCCAAGCTACATCTGCCCCAACGGCACGGCGCTGCCACCCGGATACCCGCCGCAAAGCTGCCCCGGCGCACGTCCCGGCGGTTACGCCACGCCGTCCTACCCGCAGGGCTATCCGCAACAGGGATATTCCCAGCAGGGGTATCCGCAGGGGGCCTACCCGCAGCAGCAGGGCTATTCGCAGCAGTCCTACCCGCAGCAGGAAACCTATCCCCCCGGGGCCTACCCGCAGGGCGCGGCCTATCCCCAGAGTGGATATTCGCAGGACCAGGGCGGTTACTACCCGCAGTAACGCATCCCAACGAAAAAGGGCTTCACCACCATGGCGAAGCCCTTTCCCATTTAAAACAGCCTGACGTCATCAAAAGTTTTTGGTAAAGCTTTTTTCAAAAAGCTTTAAGGAACGCCGTCTTTTTTAAAAAGACGCCCCTCGAAAACCTTGACTGTCCTTTCCATCAACGCACTTCACGCCGTCAGTTCGGCGGGCTCCGCACGGTCACGCTTGACCAGCAGCTTGTTCAGGGCATGGACATAGGCACGCACGGCGGACACCAGCGTATCGGCATCGGCCCCCTGCCCGTCCACCATCTTGCCGCCTTCCTCCAGACGCACGGTGGTGCGCGCCTGCGCATCGCTGCCTTCGGTCACGGCGCCAACGGAATAGAGTTGCAGCGTCGCATCATGGGCGACAATGGCGCGGATGGCGTTGAACGCCGCATCAACCGGCCCCTGCCCCGCGGCGGTGGCGTGTTCTTCCCTGCCATCGACCTCCAGCGTCAGTTCCGCCTGCGCCGGGCGGCGTGAACCTGCGGACACGTCCAGCGCAACGAAGCGGATGCGGGCATGGTCGCGCACCTCGTCATCGACCAGCGCGACCAGATCCTCGTCATAGATGACCTTCTTGCGGTCGGCGAGGTCCTTGAAACGGTTGAACGCATCGTTGAACTGCGCCTCGTCCAGCGCGTCGTAGCCCATGGCCTTGAGCTTGTCGCGGAAGGCCGCGCGGCCCGAATGCTTGCCCAGCACCAGCGAGGAGCGCGTCCAGCCGACACTTTCGGGCGTCATGATCTCATACGTCGCGGCGTTCTTGAGGATACCGTCCTGATGGATGCCGCTTTCATGGGCAAAGGCGTTGCGCCCGACGATCGCCTTGTTGGGCTGCACGTCAAAGCCGGTGATGGTCGAGAGCATGCGCGACATCTTCAGCAGCTTTTCGGTCTGGATGCCGGTGGTATAGGGCAGGACGTCATGGCGCGTGCGCAGGACCATGACGATTTCCTCCAGCGCGGCATTGCCCGCGCGCTCGCCAATGCCGTTGATCGTGCATTCGATCTGCCGCGCACCCGCGCGCAGGGCCGCAACCGTATTCGCCACCGCCAGGCCGAGGTCGTTGTGGTTGTGGGTGGAAAAAATCACCCCGTCCGCCCCCGGCACGCGCGCGCGCAGGTCGGCAAAGATGCGGGCCATGTCCTCCGGCGTGGAATAGCCGACCGTATCGGGGATGTTGATCGTCGTGGCCCCGGCCCTGATCGCCGCCTCCACGCAGCGGCACAGGAAATCGGGATCGGTGCGCGATCCGTCCTCGGCCGACCATTCGACGTCATCGGTGAACTGGCGCGCCGCCGTGTTGCCCGCCTTGATGACCTCCAGCACGGTCTCAGGCTCCATGCGCAGCTTGTATTTCATGTGCAGCGGCGAGGTGGAGATGAAGTTGTGGATGCGCCCGCGCTTCGCCTGGCGGATGGCCTCGCCCGCGCTGGCGATGTCGTTCTTGCCGCCGCTGCGCGCCAGCGCGCAGACCACGGCCGTCTTCACGGTCTGCGCGATCTGCGCCACGCTGTCGAAATCGCCCTTCGACGCGACGGGAAATCCCGCCTCGATCACATCGACGCCCAGATCGCCCAGCGCCTCGGCCATGCGCAGCTTTTCGGCCATGTTCATGGAAAAGCCGGGGGACTGCTCCCCGTCACGCAGGGTCGTGTCGAAAATGATGACACGGTTTTCGTCGATGCGCCCGAAGGACGGATGATTGATGGTCATGGAAATACCTCGGACATATCCGGATGTGGGACCGGCATTCCACACCGGGCCATGCCGAGCGGGAATGCGTCATTCGTTTCATGGTGGCCGCACGACGCGGCCCGACTTTCCCCTGGGCGTACCGGAACAGGCCGGCCCTGACCGCTCAGGGGCGGATAAGTCGTAGAAGACGAAGGAGTCCGGTGCGGTCGCATGCATGCAGGGACACGGACGCCTGCGCGCCTGTCAAACCTGCCTGAATGTGCCTGTCCGTTGCCATGTCGGGCACAATACAGCGCAGACCGCCGATTGCAACACATAATGCGCCCTTCCCCGCTTCCTATCCCGTCACCCGCGTCACCATCGAGGCGGAGGCGAAATACCTGTCGATCGCCTGCACCATGGCGCCCGCCACGACCATGCGGTGCGCGGACTGCCGCAGCGCGGCCTCGTCCAGATGGTTGGACATGAACCCCATCTCCACCAGGACGGAGGGGATGTCCGCGGATTTCAGCACGACAAAGGAGGCATGCCGCGCCGGATGCGTCAGCAGGCTGATGCGTGGGCGAAAGGAGGTGACAATACTGCTGGCCATATGCGCGGCCCCATGGCGCGTTTCCTCGGTCACGAGGCTGGCGAGGATTTCCTGCACCTCGGGCGAGGTCGCATGCACCTGCGGGCCGCCAAAGCGGTCCGCGCTGTTTTCCGAACGCGCGATGGCCGCCGCCTGCGCGTCGGATGCGTGCGATGACAGGGTATAGACACTCGCGCCGCGTACCATGCGGTCATGCAGGGCGTCGGCATGCATGGAAATGAACAGCGACGCCTTGTGGGTATGCGCAAGGTCCACCCGCCCTTCCAGCGGGATGAAACGGTCATCGGCGCGCGTCATCGCCACGCGGTAGCGCCCGCTGCCAATCAACTGGCGCTGCAGTTCGGCGGCCGCCGCTTCCGCCACGTGCTTTTCATAGGTGCCGGAAACGCCGATCGCCCCCGGATCCTTCCCGCCATGGCCGGGGTCGAGCATGATGAGCGGGCGCGGCGGTTCCGCCCGCCCCACGATGGCCGGACGATGCAGCGTCGTGTGCGTGGCGGCATGGGGGGGCGTGGTGTGGGTGGCGGCGGCATGGTGCGTCACCGCGCCGGATGCGCGCACCGGCGCGATGGCGGCCATGGCGATCCCGGCAAGCAGCGTGCGCCGGTGCACCGCCACGCGCAGGTCCAGCGGGCCGCCGCCCCGCGCCAGATGCGGTGGCGTCGGGCCTGCGGCGTCGGAGGGCGCGCCCGGCGTGGCGGCAGTGCCACGGGCGTGCTGCATATCGGCGGAAGATACGGTGCGCATGCTGCGATATGGCCTTCATGGGACAGGTCGGGTGTCGGGCCACGCCACGATACCATCACGCCGCGCCCGCGTCAGTGACATAAACATTCGCAAGGCTTGCAGGAAGCGCGCGGTTGCGCCATGGTGGCAGGTAGTGGTGGGCGTGCGACGTCCGAACGTCAGGCCGACGGGAGATTGCCCGTGCCCTGACACGCCGTTCGACGGCGCGAATCCATCCGGCAGCCAGCAGGCGCGCGCCCGCAAGCCTTTTCCGGACCGAATCCATGTCACGGGAATGCCGCTTTCGCGGACCATGCGCGCGACAAAGGCCACCGCACCGGCGCTCCCGATCGACAGGAGGCCGGGTGACACGGACCTGTCGATATTTTTTCACGAAGGCCCCTCCCGCCATGCGGGACCGGACCTTCCCCCAGATGGCCGAGGATGGAGTGATGACCACGGTGGACATATCCGCCGACGCGACAGGGACATGCATGTCATGGCACGGCACGACGCCGGGCCACGATGCCACGCATGCCGTCGCCGTCGCGCGTGACGCCTGCCATGGGATCAGTGCCGGATCCGGTCACCCTTTTTCAATTGATGTTGCTGTCCGTTCCCATTCCCGTTCCCGCCGCCCCCGGAACATTCCGTGGGGCATTGCGCGGGACGGACGCACGAACCGGACATACCGGAGTTCCCGTTTTAATGACCAAACGCATGCTGATCGACACGACACACGCGGAAGAAACCCGCGTGGTCGTGATGGATGGTAACAGGCTTGAAGACTACGATGTCGAGGCCGCGGCGAAGAAGCAGCTCAAGGGCAATATCTACCTTGCCAAGGTAATCCGGGTCGAACCCAGCCTGCAGGCCGCCTTTGTCGATTATGGCGGCAACCGCCACGGCTTCCTCGCCTTCAGCGAAATCCACCCCGACTACTACCAGATCCCCGTCGCCGACCGCGAAAAGCTGCTGGCGCTGCAGGAAGAAGAGCGCTGCGCCGAAGAAGCCCGCAACGCGCGCGAGGATGACGAGAAGGCCGAAGGCGACGAAGACGCCACGGAAGAAACCGCCGCACGCGATGGCGAGGCGGAAGAAGCCGAGCCCGAGACCGTCGGTGGCGAGAACGATACCGGCGACGAGCCGGAGGCCCAGCGCCGCATCGCGCGTTTCCTGCGCAATTACAAGATCCAGGAAGTCATCCGCCGCCGCCAGATCCTGCTGGTGCAGGTGGTCAAGGAAGAGCGCGGCAACAAGGGTGCTGCGCTGACGACCTATGTCTCGCTCGCGGGGCGTTACTGCGTGCTGATGCCCAACTCGCTGCGCGGCGGGGGTGTTTCGCGCAAGATCACGTCCGTGGCCGACCGCCGCCGCCTGCGTGAAATCATCGCCGAACTGCAGATCCCGCACGGCATGGCCATGATCGTGCGCACCGCCGGCGCACAGCGCCCGCGCGCGGAGATCATGCGCGACTGCGAATACCTGCTGCGCCTGTGGGACGACATCCGCGAACATACCCTCAAATCCGTGGCCCCGGCCCTGATCTATGAGGAAGCGAGCCTGATCAAGCGCGCCATCCGCGACATCTATACCCGCGAGGTGGGCGAGATCCTGATCGATGGCGAGGCCGGGTGGAAATCCGCGCGCGAGTTCATGCGCATGCTCATGCCCCAGAACGCGCAGAAGGTGCGGCTGTGGCAGGATCACGGGCAGACGCTGTTCTCCCACTACCGAGTGGAGGGGCTGCTGGATTCCATGCTGTCGCCATCGGTGCAGCTTCGTTCGGGCGGCTACCTCGTCATCAACCAGACCGAGGCGCTGGTCGCGATCGACGTGAACTCCGGCCGCGCGACGAAGGAACGCAACATCGAGGAAACGGCCCTGCGCACGAACCTCGAGGCGGCGGACGAAGTGGCGCGGCAGTTGCGCCTGCGTGACCTTGCGGGCCTGATCGTGATCGATTTCATCGACATGGAAAGCCGCAAGCACAACGGCATGGTGGAGCGTCGCCTGAAGGAAGCGCTGCGCAATGACCGCGCGCGCATCCAGGTGGGCCATATCTCGCATTTCGGCCTGCTGGAGATGTCGCGCCAGCGGCTGCGTCCCTCCATCGCGGAATCGACGTTCACCCCCTGCCCGCACTGCGAGGGGACGGGCATCATCCGCGGGGTCGAAAGTTCCGCCCTGCACGTCCTGCGCGCCATCGAGGACGAAGGCATGCAGCGCCGCGCCGCCGCGGTCACGGTGCATGTCGCCCCCGAAATCGCGCTCTACATCCTCAACAACAAGCGCGCATGGCTGCATGAGATCGAGGAACGTCACAAGATGCATGTGACGTTCGCCGCCGACTCCACGCTGCATGCGGCGGAATCGCGCATCGAACGCACCCGTCCGCAGACGGCGCAGTTCGAAGCGTCCGCCCCGGCCATCACGGCCGAGCCAGAGGCCCCGCACACCGAAACGGCAGGCGTGCGTGAAATCCCGATCCACAGCGAACCGCCCGCCACCACGGCGGAAGGCGGGACTGCAGCCCCGGACGCCACCCCCCTGACGGACGAGGACGCGGCCTCGGGCACGGACCATCGCCGCCGCCGCCGCCGCCGTCGCCGTCGCAGCAGCGCGAACCGCGAGGTCGAGACGCAGGGCACCGAGACGGTGGAGGCGGAAGTTGTCGCCGTCCCCGAACCGGTGGTCGAGGTCGGCTACAAGGGCCCGACGCCTGCCGATCCGTTTGGCGATGCGATCATCGACATCTTCGACGTGATCGAACAGACGACGACGCCTGCGGCGACCCCGGTCATCGAACCGGAAGGCCCGGTCGTGGTGGTCGAGGAGGAAGCGCCCGAAGCCCCCGCCGCCGAGGAGGAAAAGCCCCGTCGCGCACCGCGTCGGCGCACCCGCCGCACGAACCGTCCCATCACGACGACGGAAACGGTCGTGACCGCAGAACCCGCCACGCCTGAAGCCGAAGCGCCTGTGGAAACGCCCGTCGAAGCCCCTGTGGAGGTGGAGACGGTGGAGGTCGAGACGCCGGAACCAGTGGCCGAAGTGCAGCCGGAAGTGGCGGTCGAGGCAGAGGCCGAGGCAAAGGAAAAGCCGCGCCGCCGCCGCACGACCACGCGCAAGGCCACCACGACGACCACCCGTAGCCGTGCGAAGAAGGCCGAAGCCGAGGAACCGGCGGAAACCGTCGCCCCTGCCGCCGACACGGCAGCAGAGGAGAAGGCCGAAGAAACCGTGACGGAGGCAAAACCCCGCCGCCGGCGCGCCACCACGACGCGCACCACCGCCACGGCCGCCAAGACCCCGACCCGCCGTCGCACCAGCACGGCCAAGGCCGCCAAGGAGGCATCGGACACGGCTGCTGACGCCGCCCCCGAAGCTGCTGCCCCGGTCGCGGCGGAAAAGGCCGAGGAAAAGCCCAAGGCCCGTCGCGTGACACGTCGCAAGAAGGTGGAGGCTGAACCTGCGGCACCCCCGGCCCCCGAGGCCGAGCCCGCAGCGGAAGAAAAGGCCCCGGCCCGCAAGGCGACCCGGACCCGCCGCAAGAAGGTGGAAACGACGGCTGTGTCAGAGGCCACACCGGCGGAACCGGCAACCGCCGAAGCCGCCCCTGCCCCGAAACGGCGCACGGGTTGGTGGAAACGCTGATCCAGCCCGCCTTTTCATGGCGTGACTGACAGGACAGGCCCTGCTCCCTCCCCGGGTGCAGGGCCTGTTTTTTTTTGGGAAGGCATTTCCGGATGCTGGATTTTTCAGAAATTTTTTCTTTCGAAGCTTTTTGAAAAAAGCTTCACCAAAAACTTTTTGATATTTCATGATGAAGACAGGAGGGGGCACCATGGAACTCCATTCGCACCGCCTTGTCCTGCGACCATGAGAAGACAGGCACCGGCAGCCATTCGCGGACATGTCGGCGGACCCGGCGATCATGGAATACATGATGCCGCTGACACCCCACGGCGCCCATACGATGTGGATCGATAACCAGCGCGCACATCAGCAGGAGCATGGTTTCTGTTTCTGGGCCGTGGAAGATCGCACGGATGGCACGTTCATGGGCACGGTCGGGCTGTACCGGATAGGATATGATGCGCACTTCACCCCGGCGGTGGAAATCGGCTGGCGCGTGGCACGCCCTTTCTGGGGACGCGGTTACGCGCCTGAGGCCGCAGCCACCTGCCTGCGCTTCGGGTTTGAAACACTGGGCCTGCCGGAAATCGTCGCGAACACGGCACCAGACAACCTGCGGTCCCGTCGCGTCATGGAAAAACTGAGCATGATGCGTGATCCCCGGGACGATTTCGACCATCCGCGCGTCCCGTCCGGCCATCCGCTACGCCGCCAGATCCTTTACCGCCTGACACGGGAGCACTGGTTGGCGCAGAACGCCGCGTAAATCATTCAGAAGTTTTTGGTGAAGCTTTTTATAAAAAGCTTTGAAAGAACGCTGCCTTTTCAAAGACAGGACGGCACCAGAAACCTTTGTTCACAAGGTCTGCGCCACCAGCCGCCCAATACCGGAAAAGACTGCGGCGAACTGCTGTTCCGTGGGTGTCCCACCGCGCGTATAGACGCACATGACAATGGGCGTATCGGGCCGGGGCCATGCCACCGCGATATCACCTGCGGCGTCACGGGCATTGTTGCCGGTCTTGTCCCCCACCACCCAGTTCGCCGGCAATCCTGCACGCAACCGGTTCTTCCCCGTCTGGCATCCGACCAGCCAGCGGGTCAGGAGTGCGCGTGACGGCGCCGACAGGACCGTGCCCAGCACCAGTTTCTGGACGATCGCCGCCATGGACGCAGGCGTCGTGGTATCGCGCACCCCACCGGCAGACGTGCGGTTCAGGTACGGTTCGGGATCATCCAGACGTGTCGTGGTGTCCCCCATCGCGCGCCAGAACGCCGTTAGCGCGGATGGCCCGCCAATGCGCGACAGCAGCAACGTGGCGCAGCTATTGTCACTCTGCTCCACGGCGCCCTCGCACATGTCCCCCACCGACAGGCCCGCGCGTCCCTGCGCCAGTGCGACCTTTGCCACGGGGGCGTACCAGTCCTGAATGTCGGCAGCGGTCAGGGGAATGATATGGTCCAGCCCGTCGCGCCCCTGATCGACATGCGACAGCACGCAGGCCGCCAGCGACGCCTTGAAGGTGGAACACATGACAAAGCGTTCGTTCGCGCGCCACAGCAGCCTGCGCCCGGTTGCGATATTGTGGGCATAGACGCCGACATGCCCGCCCGTGGCGTGTTCATAATCGGAAAGGATGGAAGGCACCGCCGCACGGGCAAAGGCCGGGAACAGCATGGCGGCAGATCCGCATGACATGAAATCGCGACGCCGCATATGTTCCCCGATTCATTTCGGTACAGGTTTCAGGATATGATCTGAAAATATCCGTGAACCCTGAAAAGTCAAAAAAAGTTCTTGGGGTCCATCTTTTTCAAAAAGGCGGCGTCTTTCGAAGCTTTTTGGAAAAAGCTTCACCAAAAACTTCTGAATGTTTTCAGGACATTCCCTTACGCGGGTGCGTCGGGCAGGGCCGGTGCGGTTTCCCAGCCAAGGCCGACGATAACGGCACTGCGTCGGCCCATCCCGTCCATGCGCAGGACGATGACGTTCTGTTCCTCCAGATACGCCAGTTGCCGCCGCGCCCGGCCCAGCGAATGGGTGCCATAGGCACGCGCGATCGTCGCATCCGACGGGCACGGCAGCTTTTCCAGCGCACTGCGGGCAATCAGCAGGAAGATCCCCTGCACGTCTTCGGGCAGGGCGGAGGCCATCTGTTCGGCCTGCTGCCACACATCGGTCTGCGCCGTGCGGGCATCCACGCCGGCCCGCGCGGTCGCCAGCGCGCGACGGAAACGCGGCATGTCCAGCGCCTGGCGTCCCATCCCCTCGATCCGGCAGCGCACAAGGAAATCCTGGTACAGCACATGGACCGGACGGAATCCTGCCTCCTCGTCTTGCAATATGTCGGCAAGGATCGCGGCGAAACGCTGCTTCTGTTCTGCGGGGTCGATCTCGGGCGTGGCCTGTGCCTCCACCTCGGCTTCCGCGCGGGCGACATCCGCATGGGCCGCCAGTTGCGCGAGGATGTCGGGCGGCGGGGCCACGGGACGCGGCGTGCGCGCGGGCAGTTCACGCTCCGGCACGGGGGTAAGGATCAGTTCGCGGATTTCCTCGGTCGGGGCGGTGGGTTCGAACGGCATCAGGGCAGGCCCGGCCGAGCGGCTTTCGGTTTCCACCGGGCCGATCCGCACCGCCAGCGGACGGCGGCTGATGGCGGGGCCGAGGGCGACGAAACAGCCACGTTCAAGGTCGCGGAAGCTTTCGGCCTGCCTGCGCTCCATGCCCAGCAGGTCGGCGGCGCGCATCATGTCGATATCGAGGAAGGTGCGCCCCATCAGGAAATTGGAGGCCTCCGCCGCGACATTCTTCGCCAGTTTCGCCAGCCGCTGCGTCGCGATGATGCCCGCAAGCCCGCGCTTGCGCCCGCGGCACATCAGGTTGGTCATCGCGCCAAGGGAGGCGCGCCGGGCCTCGTCCGAGACCTCGCCCGCCGCCGCAGGGGCGAACATCTGCGCCTCATCGACCACGACGACCACGGGATACCAGTATTCGCGCGGCACCTCGAACATGCCGCCAAGGAAGGCGGCGGCCCGGCGCATCTGCACCTCAGCATCCACGCCTTCGAGGTTCAGCACGACGGAGGCGCGATGCACGCGCATGCGCTCGCCCGCCGCCTGCAGCGCGGCCTCGGTATGTTCGGCGGCGTCGATGACCAGATGGCCGTAACGGTCCGCAAGGCTGACGAAATCGCCTTCGGGGTCGATGATCGCCTGCTGCACCAGACGCGCGGACTGTTCCAGCAGGCGACGCAGCAGGTGCGACTTGCCCGACCCGGAATTGCCCTGCACCAGCAGGCGGGTGGACAGCAGTTCCGCAAGGTCCATCGTGACGGGGCCATCGCCTGCGGTGGCCCCGCGTCTCTCCCCAATCGTGATCGCTACCGTCATGGCGCTGACGGATACAGCCCCTTGGGGGTGTCATGCAACCATTGCACCACGCCATCCGCCGCCCAGCGCCCCATCGCAATGCAGGCCTGCAGCAGGTAGCCGCCGGTGGGTGCTTCCCAATCCACCATTTCCCCCGCGACGAACACGCCGGGCAGCGCGCGCAGCATCAGGTGCGCGTCCACATCGTCCCAGCGCACGCCACCGGCCACCGAAATCGCCCGGTCGAGGTCATCCGTCCCCTCCACCACCAGCGGCACGTCCTTGATCAGGGTCGCCAGCGCCCCCGGTTCACGCGGCAGGCTGACGCCCACCCCCTCGCGCAGGAGGGCAAGCATGACGGGCGACAGGCGCAGCGCCTTGCGCAGCAGGTTCGACACGCTTTCGCGTCCCCGCACGCGCGCCAGACGCTGCGTCACCTGCGCGATGTCCATGTCGGGACGCAGGTCGATATGGATGCGCGCCTGCCCCTGTCGTGCAATCGCATCGCGGATGGGCGCGGACAGGGCATAGACCACGCCGCCCTCGATCCCGTTGCGGGTGACCACGGCCTCCCCGCGTGCGCAGAGATCGCCGATCCGCAGGGCGATCCCGTGCAGGGGCGCGCCCTCGAAGCGGGTGCGCATCAGGTCGGACCAGAGAATGCGAAAGCCGCAGTTGGCGGGCCGGAACGGGGCAACGCCCACGCCACGCGCCGCCACGATGTCGCGCCATGCACCGTCCGCACCCAGCCGCGCCCAGCTTGCCCCACCCGTCGCCAGCACCAGCGCATCGGCGTGCAGGCTGGCCTCCGTCCCGTCCGGCCCCGCGACATGGACATGCCCCGCCGCGTCCCAGCCAAGCCAGCGATGCCGCGTCATGATCCGCACGCCCGCCCCCTCCAGCCGCGCAATCCATGCCCGCAGCAGGGGGGAGGCCTTCATCGCGACGGGAAAGACCCGGCCGCTGCTGCCGACATAGCAGGGCTGTCCCAGTCCCGCCGCCCATGCGCGCATGTCATCGGGGCCAAAGGCCGCAAGGGCGGCATCAAGGTGGGGCCGCGCCGCGCCGTAACGCGCCATGAAACGCGCCATCGGTTCGGAATGTGTCAGGTTCAGCCCGCCGCGCCCGGCCATCATGAACTTCCGCCCCACGGTGGGGCGCTGTTCCAGCACACACACGCGGCATCCGGCGGCGGACAGGACCTCCGCCGCCGACAGGCCCGCCGGGCCGCCACCCACGACGACGACATCCGCCCCGCCAGTATCGCGCGCGCCGGGCCCCGCCATCAGATGATGTAGTCGAGCGGCGGAAGCATCTGGTCCATGGTAAAGGCCGGAAGCGAGGAATGGCGCGTGCCCACCGCGCGCGCGGGATTGCCGACGACGGTGGTATAGGGTGCGACCGATTCAAGGACGATCGACCCCGCGCCGATCTTCGCCCCCTCCCCGATCTCGATATTGCCCAGGATCTTGGCCCCCGCCCCGATCAGCACGCCGCGCCGCACCTTGGGGTGGCGGTCGCCCACGTTCTTGCCCGTGCCGCCCAACGTCACCCCCTGCAGGAGGGAGACATCGTCCTCCAGCACCGAGGTCTCACCAATCACGATGCCCGTGCCATGATCGAACAGGATGCGCCGCCCAAGGCGCGCGGCCGGGTGGATGTCCACCGCAAACAGTTCCGAAGACCGGCTTTGCAGGTGCAGCGCAAGATATTCGCGCCCGTTGTTCCATAGCCAGTGCGCAACGCGATAGCTCTGCACCGCGTGGTATCCCTTGAAGAACAGGAAGGGCGTCGCGTAATTGCCCGTCGCGGGATCGCGTTCGCGGATGGCGACAAGGTCGGCGGCGGCGGCGGCAACGATATCGGGATCAGCGGCGAACACCTCCGTCACCAGTTCGGACAGCGCATCGTCCGCGACGGCGCGATCGCCCAGCTTGCGCCCGATCAGCGCCGCAAGGGCCGCGCCAAAGGTCGCATGGTTGCGGATCCCGGTGGCCAGCAGGCCCTTGACCAGCGGGTCGCAGCACCCGCACGCCCCCTCGACGATCTCATGCCACAGGGCGTCGATATCGATGCCCGACAGCGTGGGCGGCAGGACCGGCGGGCGGCTGTGGTTGGTCATGGGAGGGGTGGATTGACGTTCAGACATGTCGGAGCGTCCGTTCAGGAAAGACGAAAGGATAACACGAAACGCGCAGGCGGCCCGTTACAGCCCCATGGCGTGGCGCGCGAACGCCCGGCGCAGCGGCGTGATGCGGTTCACCCCCGCCAGCCCGATATCGCGTGCCAGGCGCAGCACGGGATTGTCGTTGCCGAACAGCCGTTCGAGCGCATCCGTCGCCGCGAGCATCAGCATGTTGGCCGGGCGGCAGCGCGCCTGGTAATCGCGCAGGACATCGGGCGCGCCCACATCGCCACCACGCGCATGCACGCCCGCCAGGATGTCCGACAGCGCGATCACGTCGCGGAAGCCAAGGTTGAGCCCCTGTCCGGCAATGGGATGGATCCCGTGGGCCGAATCCCCCACCAGCACGAGGCGCGTGTCGATGTAGCGCTGCGCATACTGCGCCGACAGCGGATAGACCCAGCGCCGTCCCACCGGGGTTACGGCCCCCAGCCAGTCGCCCATGCGCCGGTGGATTTCGTGGGTAAAGGCCTCGGCCGGCAGTTCCGCAAGGCGATGGGCCAGCTTTTCTTCGTCCGTCCAGACCAGCGCGGACAGGTTGGGATGTTCCGCCGTTCCCGCCATCGGCAGTTGCGCGAACGGGCCGGCGGGCAGGAAATGTTCCAGCGCGCGGCCTTCATGCGGGCGTTCATGGGCCACGGCGCACACGATCCCGCACTGATGGTACGGCAGGCGCGTCACCACGATCCCGGCCTGCATGCGCAGGGGGCTGCGCCGTCCCTCCGCCGCGACGACAAGGCGCGCGGAGATGGTGCGCCCGCTGCGTGTCGTCACCAGCGCGCCTTCGGCCCGGCGCACGACCGTGGCCTCGTCCGGGGCAAGGACGGTGACACCGGGCGTTGCGTGCAGCGTGGCGTTCAGCGCGACACGCAGGGCACGCGCCTCGATCATGGAACCGAACGGCTCGGTCGCGTCCTCGCGCCCGAATTCGAGGAACAGCGGCGAAGGCGGCTGTCCCGGACGGCCATCGGTGACACGGATTTCGCGGATGTCGCATGACGGCATCGGCAGGTTCCGCCACACGCCCGCCGCCTCCAGCAGGCGGCGCGACCCGGCCGCGATGGCATAGGCGCGACCGTCAAAGGCAGGATGTTCCATCGGCGGCAGGGCGGCGCGGTCGATGATGACCACGCGCATCCCCTCCACCGTCAGGCGGCATGCAAGGGTCGCGCCCACCGGGCCTGCCCCCACGATGCAGACATCGACCTCCATCGCGTCCGCCGGGGTGGGCGGGGGGGGTGTCATGTGTTCGCTCATGGTCTTCGTCTCTGTCCTGATCAGTGGCCGCCGCGGGGGAACCGCAGGCCCCGCCGGGGTGTTCACGCGCAATGCAACGCAGATATGGCATGCAACGCATCCGCTGTCCAAACGCTGCGCACCGATGCCAACCGACGCACAGGCGATGCAAGACGGATGACATATCTCTCACACTCGCGGTATAGGAGGAATGCGGATGCACAACGACACACTGGCCCCACCCGCAAAGACAGGAATGGAGACATGGTGAGATGAAGCTTGTCACAGCCATCATCAAGCCTTTCAAGCTCGACGACGTGCGCGAGGCGCTGACCCCGCTGGGAATCCAGGGCCTGACGGTGTCGGAGGTCAAGGGATTCGGACGCCAGAAGGGACAGACCGAAATCTATCGCGGCGCGGAATACCATGTCAGCTTCCTGCCCAAGATCAAGATCGAGGTCGCCGTGCCCGACGACCTGGTCGAACAGACGGTCGAGACCATCGTGCAGGCCGCCCACACCGGCAAGATCGGTGATGGCAAGATTTTCATCACCCCCCTTGAAAGCGTGGTGCGCATCCGCACCCGTGAAACCGGCGACAGCGCGCTTTAGGCACATCCCGCGCGGCGCCCAATCCTTTTCATCACAGCCTGCCCCATCATACCGGAGGACCATTTTTCATGATTTTTTCCCGCCGCGCCTGCCTGACCGCCGTCATGGCCCTTGGCCTTCCGGCCGCACTGAGCCTGTCGCCCGTCACCGGACATGCCCGTGAAACGTCGAAATCCTGCCACCAGAAATTCGTGACCGCCCGCACCGCCGGCACCCTGAACGGACAGACCTACAAGGCGTTCAAGGCCGCGCAGTGCGATGACGCCGCCACCCCGGCCACGGCGGCGACACCGGCCACGGCCCCTGCGGCCGCACCCGCCGAAGCCCCCAAGCCCGCCGCCGCACCCGCCGCCGCGGCAAGCACTGCGGCACCGGCCGCGACGAACGCCACCCTGCCGAGCGCGGTTTCACCCAAATACGCCAAGGAAGCGACAGGCAAGGCCCGCCTGCACACCTGCCTTGACCAGTACAACGCGAACAAGGCGACCAACGCCAATGGCGGCCTGCGCTGGATCCAGCGCGGCGGCGGGTATTACAGCGTGTGCAACGCCCACCTGAAGGGCTGATTTCCCTTCATCCCGTCCTCCTCCCATGCGGGGACGGGATGAACTCCCGCAGCAAACCTGCGTGCAATCGTTCAAAAGTTTTTGGTGAAGCTTTTTTCAAAAAGCTTCAAAGAACGCTGCCCTTTTCAAAAAAAGGCCGCACCCGAAAACTTTCATTCCGCCTTCACATACCCCTCATGGCTGCGGGTGCCTTACCACCGGCGCCGCCGCAGGATACTTTACGGCAGGTGCCGCCGTGCCGGCCGCGGGCCTGACGAATGCCTGCCCGGTCGCATACGAAATCCAGACCCGGTGCGCCGCGAACCAGTCCGAACCCAGCAGCATCTCCAGCCCTTCACGCAAGGGGGCGACCGTCATGACGGGATTGCGTTCGAGTTCATGTCCGATCTGCAGGCTGTCGAAACGGTGCCAGTGATAGACGTCCTCATGTCCGTCGATCCCGCTGGTGACCCCGCCCGGATCGGTCTCGAGCTTCTGCGCGGGCACGCCAAGGCGCGCGGCCAGCCGGGGCGAGACAATGCGGGAGCGCGCGCCACTGTCGAGCAGCGCCATCACCTGCTGCCCGTTGATGCGCACGCTCAGCATGAATCGGTTTTCCTGCCGTTGCAGCGGCAGCGTGTCATACCATCCCGTCCATGCCGGGGGCTGCGCGCAGGCGATGGAATCCGCATGCACCTCCCACAGGCCCAGTTGCCCGTTGGGCACATCCATGTCGAGGTCGAAGCGTGAGAGGATATCCCCGCCGATCAACCCCCCGATCGGCGGCGTGATCATGGGCTGTCCCGGCAGCACGCCTACCGGCGCGGACATGACGCCGAAATCGATCCCGCCGATGCGCAGGTCGGGCACGATGGCGTTGGGCGTGGCATGCGCCGTGCCCCCCGTCCCATGGACCACCGTCTGCTGGTCCGGGTCGAGGCCGAGGCGCAGGCGATGCACCATTTCGGGCGTCAGCAGGCCGCCATCCGATCCCGTATCCACCAGCAGGCTGAGGTCACGCCCGGCCACCTGCGCGACAATCGACAGGTATCCGCCATCATTGCGCAGCGGCACCTGCGCGACATGGCGGCGCGAACACAGCCGTGCCCCGTCGTCCTGCGCATGGGCAGGCCACGCCTGCAGGCAGCACGGCAGCACGAACATGCAGGCCACGACGCGCCATGAGGACAGGTGACGGCCGGGAGGAAGCACCGCCATCCCTACAGCCGGTCGGCAAACGAATCCGTCGCGTCCAGCAGGGCCGACATGATCCCCGGTTCCGACATGGCGTGCCCCGCCGCGTCAATTAGCTGGAACGTCGCCTCCGGCCAGGCACGGTGCAGGTCCCATGCCGTGCGCATGGGGGTGGCGGTGTCATAACGCCCCTGCACGATCACGGCCGGGATATCGCGGATCAGGCCGACATCGCGGATCAACTGCCCTTCCTCCAGCCAGCCGCCATGGACGAAATAATGGTTCTCGATCCGTGAAAATGCGGTGGCATAGCGGATGTCGGCATGCTGCGTCGCAATGTCGGGCATCGGCAGCAGCGTCAGCGTCTCCCCTTCCCACAGGCTCCACGCCAGTGCGGCGCGGTTGCGTTCCTCTTCATCCGGCCCCGTCAGGCGCCGGTGATAGGCCCCGATCAGGTCATTACGCTCCTCCGGCGGGATCGGGGCGATGAAGCGTTCCCACTTGTCGGGGAACAGCCATGACGCGCCTTCCTGATAATACCACAGCACCTCCGCCCGCCGCAGGGTGAAGATCCCGCGCAGCACCAGTGCCGTGACCCGGTCGGGGTGCGTCTGGGCATAGGCCAGCGCCAGCGTCGATCCCCATGACCCGCCGAACACCATCCATGCGCTCACGCCCGTCATCTCGCGCAGGCGTTCGATATCGCCGACAAGGTGCCATGTCGTGTTGTGCTCCAGCGAGGCATGCGGCTTTGACCGGCCGCATCCGCGCTGGTCAAACAGCAGGATGCGATAGCGTGTCGGGTCGAACATCCGCCGTTGCAGCGCGGAACACCCGCCCCCCGGCCCGCCATGGAGGAACACGACGGGAATCCCGTCGGGATTGCCACACAGTTCCCAATAGACCCGGTGCCCGTCCCCGGTATCGAGGTATCCGTGGTCATAGGGGTCGATGGGGGGATAGGGCTGGCGGGGGAACTGGTTCATGGCTGGGGGAAACTCCGGGTTCCTGCTGGGATACTTCTACACCTGCGCGCGGGGATGGGCACGGCTCCATACGTCAAGCAGCCGTGATTCGTCGGCAAGGGTATAACGCTGCGTCGTGGACAGGCTGGCATGGCCCAGCAGTTCCTGGATCACGCGCAGGTCCGCGCCGCCCTCCATCAGGTGCGTTGCAAATGAATGACGCAGCGCGTGCGGGGTTGCATGTTCCGGCAGGCCCGCCATGTGCCGCCATGTCCGCATCGCGCGCTGTGCCACGGCGGGTTGCAGGCGGCCACCGCGCACGCCGGGGAACAGCGGGGCCCCGGCAAAGGGGGCGGGATGGTGGCGTCGCCATTCGCGTAAGGTACGCCCCACCACCGGCAGGATGGGCACCATGCGTTCCTTGCCGCCCTTGCCTTTGATGCGCAGCACGCCTTCATCCGCCCCACCGCCCAGCGCCATGGCACGGTCAAGGTCGGCAATGTCGAGCGACAGCGCCTCCGAAATGCGCAGGCCACAGCCATACAGCAGCAGGAACAGCGCCCCATCGCGCATGCGCGCCATGGGCGTATGCGCGATTTCCGCAACACCCTGCGGCACTTCGAGCGCATCCTCATGGTTCAGCGGGCGCGGCAGGGTCTTCTTCACCCGTGGGGCCGCCAGCAGCGCCGGCGCGGGATTGTCCACCCCATGATGCCGCGCGAGGTAGCGGAACAAGGAACGCAGCGCCGAAACCCGCCGTGCGCGCGTGCGCGCCGCGCGGTCGCGGGTGGTGACACGGTGGCCCGGACGCGGGCGCAGCGCCTGGTCATGTTCGAACGCAAGCCACGCCCGCAGGTCCGCAAGGCCGAGCGTATCGAGCGCCGCCACATCGACCTCTCCCCCGATATGGGTGCCAAGGAATTCGATGAAGCGGTGCAGGTCCCCGCGATAGGCCTCCACCGTGCGGGGGGAGGCACGGCGTTCATCCGCCATCCAGTCCAGAAAACATGCGCATGCCTGCATGGCCATCATGGCGTGTCGTCCCCCTTGCGCCGGATGCTGCAACATCCGTTCATGATCCCATGTGCCCCCCCATGCAACAGCAGGCAAGACATCCGCCCGCCACGACGCTAGAAAACCCGCATGCCGCGTCGCAACCACACGCCTGACCTGCTGGAGTCGCAACCGGGCGCGTCCCGTATTACGCCCCCCGATACACCACAACGGGTACGGGTCATGCTGCCCCTGCCCTTCGCGGGTGCGCTGGATTACCGCATGCCGCCCGCAGGTGGCCTGCAACCCGGCGATATCGTCACCGTGCCGCTGGGCCGGCGCACCGAAACCGGCGTGGTGTGGGACGCGCAACTGCGCCTGCCGCCCGAATTCATGCCGCCCCCCATGCCCACTGTCGCGTCCGGCCGCCTGCGCACGGTCAGCGCGCGTCTGGACCTGCCGCCCATCCCCGCCGCGCTGCGCCGGTTCATCGACTGGGTCGCGGCCTATACCCTGTCGCCACCGGGCATGGTGCTGGCCATGGCGCTGCGGGCCAATGCGATGGCCGCCGCCCCGCGTCCCGCCGCCGGGTGGCAGGTGACGGGCGATATCCCTGCCGACCTGCGCCTGACGCCCGCGCGGCAGAAGGTCCTGGATGTCGCGGGGACGGGCACGCCGCTTTCGACCACCGAACTGGCGAAGCAGGCGGGGGTCGGCGCCAGTGTCGTGCGCGGGCTGGCGCAGGCAGGCTGCCTGCGCGAGGTCGTGCTGCCGACACCGCCCGCGTTTGGCACGCCCGACCCCACACACGCGCCCCCCGTGCTGGAAGGCGAGCAGGCCGACGTGGCCCGCGCCCTGCGCGACACGGTGGCGGAGGACCAGTTCTCGATCACGCTGCTTGAGGGGGTGACGGGATCGGGCAAGACCGAAATCTATATGGAGGCCATCGCCGCGTGCCTTGAAAAAGGGCAGCAGGTGCTGGTGCTGCTGCCCGAAATCGCGCTGTCCTCGCAATGGACCGGGCGTTTCGCGCGGCGTTTCGGCACGCAGCCCGCATTGTGGCATTCCGACCTTGGCGCGCGGTTGCGGCGCGTGACATGGCGGGCCGTGGCCGACGGCACGGCGCGCGTGGTGGTCGGTGCGCGCTCGGCGCTGTTCCTGCCGTTCGCGCGCCTTGGCCTCATCATCGTGGACGAGGAACACGAGACCTCCTTCAAGCAGGAGGAGGGCGTGACCTACAACGCGCGCGACATGGCCGTGGTGCGCGCGCGCATGGATGCCGCCCCCATCATGCTGGTCTCCGCCACGCCAAGCCTGGAGACACTGGCCAATGTCGGCGCGGGGCGTTACCGCCACCTGCGGCTTGGCGCACGCCACGGCAATGCGTCCATGCCGCAGGTGCGCGCACTCGACATGCGCGCCGACCCGCCCGAACGCGGGCTGTTCCTCTCCCCCGTGCTGGTCAGCGCGATCGAGGACGCGATCGGGCGGCAGGAACAGGCGATGCTGTTCCTCAACCGCCGGGGCTATGCGCCGCTGACGCTGTGCCGGACCTGCGGGCACCGGATGCAGTGCCCCAACTGCACCGCGTGGCTGGTGGAACACCGCGCGCGCCGCATCCTGACGTGCCACCATTGCGGGCATAACGAACCGATGCCCCCCGCCTGCCCCTCATGCAACGCCGAGGACAGCCTGACCCCCATCGGCCCCGGCGTCGAACGCATTACCGAGGAAGCACGCGCCACCTTCCCCGACGCGCGTATCCTTGTGATGGCGAGCGATACGCTCCACGGTCCCGCCGCCACGGCGGATGCGGTCGAACGCATCGCCCGGCGCGAGATCGACCTGGTGATCGGCACGCAGATCGTCGCCAAGGGATGGCATTTCCCGCACCTGACGGTGGTGGGCATCGTCGATGCGGACCTCGGCCTTGGCGGGGGGGACCTGCGCGCGGCCGAACGCACGGTGCAGCTTCTGCATCAGGTGGCGGGCCGCGCGGGCCGGGCGGAGGCGCAGGGGCATGTCCTGCTGCAGAGCTACGTCCCCGAACATCCGGT
This sequence comes from Gluconacetobacter entanii, assembly GCF_013155425.1. Lineage (NCBI taxonomy): Bacteria > Pseudomonadati > Pseudomonadota > Alphaproteobacteria > Acetobacterales > Acetobacteraceae > Gluconacetobacter > Gluconacetobacter entanii. The sequence goes on from NZ_JABJWD010000011.1 coordinate 162,842, forward strand.
TATGGAGGCGCTCGTCTCCGGCGATTTCGCAAGCTTCATGGAGCAGGAGGCCGAACAGCGCCGTCCCGGCTTCTGGCCGCCCTTCGGTCGCCTCGTCGCCCTGATCGTCAGCGCGGACACACCCGAAGCCGCCGACGCGACCGCCCGCGCACTGGGGCAGGAGGCACCACGTCTGGAGGGCGTGCAGGTGCTGGGACCGGCGCCAGCACCGCTTGCCATCCTGCGCGGCCGCCACCGGCAGCGCCTGCTGCTGCGCGCGCGGCGCAACATCCCGGTCCAGCCGATCATGCGCGAATGGCTGTCGCGCGTGAAACCCGAACGCGGGGCGCGGGTGGATGTGGATATTGATCCGATTTCGTTTCTGTAGAGTGGGGCAAAGGTCTTCTTTTTCTGAAGAAAAAGAAGCAAAAAGACTTTGATTCCTCAAAGGGCTTACGGGCTGGCAGGGACATTGTTCCCGGAACACCTGCCCGCACGATGCCGCACGAAGCACTGATAAAAGTTTTTGATGAAGCTTTTTTCCAAAAAGCTTCGAAAACCCCTACCGCGCCTCCGACGCCTGCATCATCCCCTTGCGCACCAGTCCGTCCACCGGACGCCCCGCCAGCGACAGGGCCACGGCTTCCGCCACGCGAATGCCATCGATCCCCGCCGACAGGATGCCACCGGCGTACCCCGCCCCCTCGCCCGCGGGATAGAGGCCGCGTGTATTGACGCTCTGCCCGTCCGCGCCGCGCGGGATGCGCAGGGGGGAGGAGGTACGCGTTTCCACCCCCGTCATGACCGCGTCATTCATGGAAAACCCGTCAAGCTTCCGGTCAAAGGACGGCAGCGCCTCACGCAATGCCGTGACCACGAAATCCGGCAGGCAGGTGGCGAGGTCGGTCGGCGTCACGCCGGGACGGTAGGAGGGCGTGACCGCCCCCAGCGCGGTCGAGGGACGACCGGCCAGGAAATCGCCCACCGTCTGCGCCGGGGCGAAATAGCGCCCGCCACCGGCAAGGAACGCCTGGCGTTCCCAATGGCGCTGGAACGCGATTCCCGCCAGCGGCCCGCCGGGATAGTCCACCTCCGGCGACACACCCACCACGATGCCGGCATTGGCGTTGCGTTCGGCGCGGGAATACTGGCTCATGCCATTGGTGACGACCTGCCCCTCTTCCGACGTGGCGGCGACGACCGTGCCGCCGGGACACATGCAGAAGGAATAGACCGAACGGCCATTGGAGGCCTGATAGGACAGGGAATAATCCGCCGCCCCCAGCGCCGGGTCCGGCGTACGGGTGCCATAGCGCGCGACGTCGATGACCGATTGCGGATGTTCGATGCGCACGCCGATGGAAAAGGGCTTGGCCTGCATCTCCACCCCACTGGCATGCAGGCTGGCGAAGGTGTCACGCGCGCTATGCCCGATGGCGAGGATGACATGCCCGGCCGCGATGACCTCCCCATCGCCCAGACGCACGCCCACGACCTGCCGCGCGCCGTCTGCCCCCTGCTCCACCAGCAGTTCGTCCACATGCGCGCCAAAACGGTATTCCCCGCCCAGCGCCTCGATCTCCGCACGGATATGCTCCACCATGGAGACAAGGCGAAACGTGCCGACATGCGGGTGGGAGAGGTAGAGGATTTCCTCCGGCGCGCCGGCACGCACGAACTCTTCCAGCACCTTGCGCCCGTAATGGCGCGGGTCGCTGACACGGCTATAGAGCTTCCCGTCGGAAAACGTGCCCGCGCCGCCTTCGCCGAACTGCACGTTGCTTTCGGGATCGAGGATGGACTTGCGCCACAGTGCGAACGTATCGACGGTGCGTTCGCGCACCACCTTGCCCCGTTCGAGGATGATCGGACGCAGGCCCATCTGCGCCAGCACCAGCGCCGCCATGAAGCCGCACGGCCCGGCCCCAATCACGACGGGACGGCTGTAGTCCGGCCGCGAGGCAATCTGCGGCCCGTCCTCGATACAGAAGCGATAGCGCGTATCGGGCGTGGGGGCGACATTGCGGTCACCCGCATGCGCCGCCAGCACCGCATCCGCGTCACGCACCCGGCAGTCAAGGGTATAGACCAGCATGATCCGCCCGCGCCGGCGCGCGTCATGGCCACGGCGGAAGACCCCGAACCCCTCCAGCGCGTCCGGGGCGATGCCAAGGCGTTCGACGATGGCCTTCTCCAGCGTCTCGCGGTCATGACCAAGGGGCAGGCGCAGTTCGGTAAGTCTGATCATCGGGAAAGGGTCCATCGACACGATGACGCTCCGGCAGGGGACATGACATGAATGGGCAGGTGACGTGCAATCACCCATTGCCCGTGTGCAGCGCGCCTGCCATATCATGCCGACCCGGATGGGGCGAGGGCACCGTGGCGCATTCCGTGGCATGGCATGCGCGACCCACGCGCGCCACACGTCCCCCTGTTGCGAGTTCCCGTTCCGTGGCGTACCGCCACCGGGGCAGAAACTGAGGAAAGAGCGCGCCAATGGGCGACGAGCATCACGACGATTCCTGCCACGGGCACGACCATGACCACGCCGGGCATGACGGGCATGGGGACCATGGACATGATGGCCATGACCATGACGACCATGGCCATGACGGGCACGACCACGCCCATCACGGCGGGTTCGGCCATCACCACGTCCATGCCCCGGCGTCCTATGGCCGGGCCTTTGCCTTCGGGATCGCGCTGAACCTGTTTTATGTCATCGCCGAAGCCATATGGGGCGTCGCCTCGCACGCGCTCGCGCTGCTGGCGGATGCGGGGCACAACCTGTCGGACGTGCTCGCCCTTGGGGCGGCGTGGCTTGCGGAAATCCTGTCGCGGCGTTCGCCCACCGCCAATTTCACCTACGGCCTGCGCCGTTCCTCCATCCTCGCGGCACTTGGCAACGCGGTGGCGCTGCTGCTGGTCACGGGGGGGATCATCTGGGAATCGGTGCTGCGCCTTGCCCATCCACATCCGGTCGCGGGCATGACGGTCATGGTCGTCGCCGCCATCGGCATTGTCGTCAACGGGGTGACGGCCATGCTGTTCGCAAGCGGCGGCAAGGGGGACCTGAACCTGCGCGGCGCATTCGTGCACATGGCGTCGGATGCGCTGATGGCGCTGGCGGTGGTGATATCGGGCGGCATCATCCTGATGACGGGATGGCTGTGGGTGGACCCGGTGGTCAGCCTGCTGGTCTCCGTCTCCATCGTGATCGGCACATGGTCGCTGCTGCGCGATTCGCTGGACATGGCGCTGGACCGGGTGCCGCGTTCGGTCGATCGCATGAAGGTGGAGGACTACCTGCGTGCCCTGCCCGATATCGTGGACCTGCATGACCTGCATATCTGGCCCATCAGCACGACGGAAACCGCGCTGACGGTCCACCTTGTCCGCGACGAGCATGCCCCCGCAATGGACAGCAGGACGCTGCATGACATCGCGCGCGAACTGAAGGCGCGTTTCCAGATCGTCCACCCCACCCTGCAGATGGAAACGCGCCACGACGCCACCCTGTGCGTCCTTGCCGCGGCACACAGCGTATGAACAGCGTCTCCCCCGACATGGGCACATCGGCCGCCGCCCCGGCTTCGGGCGCGTCGCGCAACCTGATCGCCTGGGTGACGCTTGGCGTCAGCATCCTCGCACTGGCGATGAAATACGCGGCGTGGCGCGCAACCGGCAGTGTCGCGCTGTATTCCGACACGCTGGAGACGATCATCAACGTCGTCGCCGCCATCGCCGGCCTGTGGGCGCTGCATGTCGCAAGCCTGCCACCGGACGAGAACCATACCTATGGCCATTACAAGGCCGAATACCTGTCCGCCGTGGCCGAAGGGGTGCTGGTGGTCATGACCGCCATCACCATCGGGCATGAAGCGTGGAAGGGATGGTTTTCGCCGCACCTGCCGACCAATTCGATGATGGGCGTGATCCTCAATGGCGGGGCGGGTGTCCTCAACCTTGTCTGGGGATCGGTCATGATGGCGGCGGGGCGGCGTCACCAGTCGCCCACCCTGATCGCGGGGGGGCAGCATGTGCTGTCGGACGTGTGGGCGTCGGCGGCACTGGTGGCGGGATTCGTGCTGATCCCACTGACGGGGTGGGAACAGCTTGACAGCATCCTTGCCGGCCTGATCGCGCTCAATGTCCTGCGCACCGGGTGGGACATGATGCGCACGTCGATTTCCGGCCTGATGGATGCCGCCCCCGACCCGGCCACGCTGGCGCAGATCCGCAGGATCATTTCCGCCAACGCCACGGGCGCGATCGAGGCGCATGACATCCGCGCGCGCATTGTCGGTGCGATGACCTTCATCGAATTCCACCTTGTCGTCGCAGGCGACATGAGCGTGGAGACCGCGCACCAGATCTGCGACCATATCGAGGAGGCCCTGCGCCAGGACCTGGGCAGCGCGCTGATCAACATTCATGTTGAACCCGAACGCAAGGCCAAGCATAACGGCGTCATCGTCCTGCCCTGATGCTTCGTCCCCGTGGGGATGGCAGCCATGCGGCGGCATGACGGCATGAGACCGCAACCCTGCGCCCACGCGTGGGTTTGGGGTCATGGTGGGGGTCCGCACATGTGGCCGTCCCCACCGGATCGATCCATTGGACCCGCAGGGGACGCCCCCGGCCGGAACCTGCATGCCGGGACGGGATGTTGACGGCCCGTCGTGCATGGCAACAGGCCGGTCCCGGTTCCACGCATTACTGAAAGCCACGTCCGGCGATGAAACCTGACCTTACCCCGGCCCGCAGGCGTCACCTGCGGCGTTCCGCCCGGATCACCACGGAACAGTGGCGGCGCAAGCTTGCCTGCTGGACGGCGGCCGTCGCCGTGGGAATCGTGGCTGTCGGCTTCGCCCTTGCCGCGGACAGGGCGGCGGCCATCCGCACGCACCTGATTACATGGAACCCGTGGATCATGCTGGTGGTGACGCCCGGTGGCCTTGCCCTGTCGTCATGGCTGACGCGGACATGGTTCCGTGGCGCGCAGGGCAGCGGCATCCCGCAGACCATCGCCACGCTGAACCTGACCAATTTCGCGGTGGTGGACCGCCTGCTGACGCTGCGGGTGGCGTTTGGCAAGATCGCGCTGACGACGCTGGGCCTGCTGGCGGGGGCGTCGATCGGGCGCGAGGGGCCGACGGTGCAGGTGGGCGCCGCCATCATGCATACCTGCGGGCGGTGGCTGAACCTGTCCACCGTCAGCATGCGTCGCGGCCTGATCCTGGCGGGCGGTGCCTCCGGGGTGGCGGCGGCCTTCAACACGCCACTGGCCGGGATCGTCTTCGCCATCGAGGAACTCAGCCATTCGTTCGAGCAGCGCACCAGCGGCACCATGCTGACGGGGGTGATCCTGTCGGGTGTGACCGCCATCGCGCTGGTGGGTAACTACACCTATTTCGGCCACACCGATGTCAGCGTGCCCATCGGCATAAGCTGGATCGCGGTGCTGACGTGCGGCATCCTTGGCGGTGTGGGCGGCGGCGTGTTTTCCGCCATCCTGATCCGTGCGACGGCGGGCCTGCCCGGTGCGCTCGGCCGTTTCGCCAAGGGACACCCGGTCGCCTTCGCCGCCGCCTGCGGGCTGGTGCTGGCGCTGCTGGGCATTGCGTCGGACGGCATCACCTATGGCACGGGGTATTACCAGGCACGCTCCGTCATCGACGGGCAGGCGCATTATCCCGCGTCGTTCTTCATCCTGAAATTCATCGCCACCATCATCTCCTACTGCTCCGGCATTCCCGGCGGGCTGTTTGCGCCGTCGCTTGCGATCGGGGCGGGGTTTGGCGGATGGGTGGCGCAGTTCCTGCCCCACACCACGCCGGGGGCGGTCGTCCTGCTGGGGATGGTGGGATATTTTTCCGCCGTGGTGCAGTCGCCGCTGACGGCATCGGTCATCGTCATGGAAATGTGCGACAATCAGGAGGTCACGCTGGCGCTGCTGGCGACCGCGTTCCTTGCCTATGGCGTCTCACGCATGATCTGCCACCATTCGCTGTACAGCGCGCTGGCGGAATCGTTCCTCGGCGGGGTGGCGAAACAGCAGCCTCCCGCCCCCATGGCACCGATCGCGCCAAAGCAGGCCGCCCCCACACGGTAAAGGATTATTCTTAAAAGTTTTTGGTGAAGCTTTTTTCAAAAAGCTTCGAAAGACACCGCCTTTTTGAAAAAAGGCGGCACCCAAAAACTTTTATTACTTTGTCAATCCTGTCCCGGCGCGCAGATGCGGCGGTAATAATCCAGCCACTGTTGCGTCACCGCTTCACGCGTGTAGCGCGCACGGTACTGCGCATATCCCTCCGCCACGATCCGCGCGCGCAGGGCCGGGTCGTCCAGCACGGCACGCAGGGCATGCGTCAGGGCGGGCACATCGTCAATCGGCACCAGCATGCCGTTTTCCCCATCGCGCACATGCGCGCGTGGCCCGGCACTGGCACAGGCGACAAGTGGTGCACGCGCCGACCATGCATCGAGGATGACGGTCCCGAACGGTTCGTAACGTGACGGCAGCACGCAGATATCCGCCGCCGCCAGCAGCGCACCCCGATCCGTCCGCCAGCCAAGGAACCTTACACGTGACGCCACCCCCAGCATGGCGGCCAGATCCCCCAGCGCATCGCGCAGCGGCCCGTCACCCGCCATCCACAGGTAACAGTCCGGCAGGTCACGCAAGGCGTGCAGCAATGTTTCCAGCCCCTTGGCCTCATGCAGGCGCGACAGCGTCAGCAGCACGCGCGCATTGTCGGGCGTGTGCAAGGACTGGCGTGATACGGGGGGCGCATCCTCCACGGACGGGAAGGTCGGGATATAGGCGACATGGTCGGCGGCAACCCCGCGCGCGCGCATCGAGTCCGCCATGTCGGGCGTGCAGCCAACGAACCAGCGGCAGTGCGCGAATGCACGCAGGTCCTTGTAATTGCCGAACCAGCCAATGACCTGCGCCGCACGCCCCGCATCACGCGGCGTCAGTTCGGCGGCGCGCCGCAGCCAGCAATGCACGATATCGGGTCGGTAGCGCGCGATCTCGCGCCCCATGCGCCAGCGCTGCATCGTGGCAAAGGGGGCATGCAGGGGGGCGGTCACGACATCCACCCCCGCCGCACGCAGTTCGGCCGTGCGCGGCGCATCGGGGCGCATCACCGCGCGCTGCGCCAGGCCTGCGCGCTGGAGGCTGAGGATCACATCGGTGGAGTAGAGTTCCGCCCCGCCATTGCCCCGCCCCGCCATGATGTGCAGCACGCGCACGGGGGGCACGTCCGGCATGGACATGCCCGCGTGCGATGGCGCGCTCAACGCGCGGACAGGTCCACGACCGCGATGCGTCCTTCCTCCGTCCCGAAGGCAAGGGCGCACCCGTCCTCGCTGAACGCCAGGGCGGAGACCGGACCACCCCCCGCCGTACACACCGGCAGGAGTTTCTGCGCCGCCGTATCGGCCAGCAGCACCGTGCCATCGGCAAAGCCCGCGGCCACGATGTCATGCAGCGGATGGACCGCAACACGGGTGCAGACCACGCCCGGAATACCGCCCAGTTCCGCCGGCGCCTTGCCCATCGGCCCGCCGCCAAAGAACGGCCACATCACCACGACATCCGCGCCACTGGTCACCAACCATTTGCCGTTGCGGGTAAAGGCCATCGACTGCACCTTGGAGGGATAGCCGCTCATGCGCATGTTGTGCCCGTCCGACAGCCGCCAGCCATGCAGTTCGGATTCCTGCATCGATGTCACCAGCGCCTCGCCCTCGGGGTGGATGGCGATGCCGATATGACTGCCCTTCCATTCCAGCAGGCGCGGCGTATCTACCTTCGCCTGCACGAACCACATCGTCGCCCCGTTATAGTGCGAGGCTGCGATCCGCTTGCCCTTGGCGTCGAAGGTGATGCCGCTGACGGTGGAGGGATGCTCCAGCGTCTTGAGCGTATTCGCCCCGGACGCATCGCGCAGTTCCACGTTCTTGCCCGCGACAAAGGCGATCACGCCGCCCTTTGTCGCGTCCTTCGGGTTGGTCCAGGTCGTGACATGCTCGATCCAGCGGCGGCCCTTCACCAGGTCGCTGACGGTGCCATCGGCGGCCACGCGGCGCAGGGCGTTGTCGTCCCCACCCGTCAGGAAGCCACCGGGTGCTGCATCGGGTGCGACCGACAGAATCGCGCCGTCATGGATGGTCATCACCTGCCACGCATCGGCCTGCCCCCAGTCGGTGCGCGGGGCGATGACGATATCGCCCTCCCCCGTCGTGAAGGCGACCTGCTGGCTGTCGCGCGAAATGGCGCAACCGGTCACGTGGGCCTCCAGCGTGCGGGTGGCGCCCCGGCGTTCCAGCAGGGTTTCGGGCATGGGTGCGTTCATCTGATCGCTCATTTCGCACGACAGCTTTCAAAGCCGCGACGCAGTTGCGGGCGGTTGAGGTTGCGACCAATGAACACAAGGCGGGATTCCGGCGTCTCGTCCTTCTTCCACGGACCGATGAAGCCGCCATCGGCCATCATGTGCACCGCCTGGAACGCGAAACGCTGTGGCTCCCCCTTGTAATTCAGGATGCCCTTGGCGCGCAGGATATCCGCGCCCTTTTCCTGCAGCAGCGCGCCGATCCATGCCTGGAACTTCGCCGCGTCCAGCGGTTCCTCCACCACGAAGGACATCGAGGTCACGTCCTCCTCGTGGTGGTGTTCGGTTTCCTCCAGGAAACGCGGCGCCTGCTGGAGCGCGCGCTGCAGGTCGAAGCCGCCCTGGTCGAGCACATCGCTCAGCGGCACATCGCCGCGCTGCGCACGGTGCAGGCGGGCTACCGCGTTGATCGCACGGATGCGCGATTCGATGGTCGCCAGCGCCACTTCGTCCACAAGGTCGGTCTTGTTGAGGATGATGACATCGGCAAAGGCGATCTGGTTCACCGCCTCCGTGCTTTCATCAAGCGTCTGCAGCACGTTGTAGGCGTCCACCACGGTCACGACCGCATCCAGCCGTGTCTTGCCACGCACGTCCTCGTCCACGAAGAAGGTCTGCGCGACGGGGGCGGGATCGGCAAGGCCGGTCGTCTCCACGATGATGCCGTCGAATTTGCCACGCCGCTTCATCAGGTTGCCAAGGATGCGGATCAGGTCGCCGCGCACGGTGCAGCAGATGCACCCATTGTTCATTTCGAACACTTCCTCGTCCGCGTCCACGACGAGGTCGTTATCCACGCCCAGTTCGCCGAATTCGTTGACCACGACCGCATATTTGCGGCCATGTTCGGCGGTCAGGATGTGGTTGAGCAGCGTCGTCTTTCCCGCGCCCAGAAATCCGGTCAGGACCGTGACCGGGACAAGCCGGTCGGTATCCGGCGATGCCTGCGTGGCGTCCGACATGGTGTTACTCCATCACTCTGCGAATTACGTTTCCTGCATATAGGCATACAGGTGCGCCTGTCACATACCCCTGCCCCATGCCGTCGGCATGCACCACGGTCATGCGCCGATGCATGCGGCACGGACCCGGTGACGGATGGCGCGGGCCTGTGGCAGGTCGAAACGCAGCGCCTGCGCACGCCCGCGCGCCGACAGGGCGGCACGTTCTTCGGGTGCCGCCATCAGGCCCGACAGGGCGGCGGCCAGTCCCTCCACCGGCATCGGCGGCACCAGCAGGCCGCCATCGCCCACCACCCGCGACAGCGCGCCATAGGGCGCGGACACCAGCGCGGCCCCCGCCGCCATGGCCTCCAGCGCGCTGAGGCCAAAGGGTTCGGGCCAGCGGCCGGGCATGACCACGATCGCCGCCCGTCCCATCGCCGCCAGCACGTCCGCATGGGGGCGGTATCCCACCATCTTCACCCCCGCTGCCTTCGCCTGCGGGCGCAGGGCGGCGATGAAGGGCGTTTCCGGGGCCTCGGCAAAGAAACGGTCCGCGCCATACATCACCGCGCGCCACCCGGGATGGGCGGCGCGGATCGTCGCCCATGCCTGCACGAACAGGTCCGCGCCCTTGTCGGCCACCACCCGCCCGGCGAACATCACCATCTGTTCACGCGCGGCGGGGGGCGTGCAGGTCGCAGGCACGGCGGTCCCGTTGGGGGAAAAGGTGACGCGCGCGCCACAGGCGTCAGGCAGGCCGTCAAGGAAACGGTCACGCAGCCAGTGCGAGACAGCGGCGACATGCACACGGCCCAGCAGCGCCTGCCGTTCGGCGGGCGTGCGGGCGAAACGCATGCCCTGCGGGTCGTTATGCAGCACCAGCAGGACGGGAACCCGGCGGAACCTGCGCGCAAGGAACAGGGCCATGTCGGGACGGTTATGCACCTCGATCAGGTCGGGCGCGGGCGTGTCGCGGCGGATGGCCCGCCCGACCGCCAGGGCATAGCGCCACAGCATCGTCCCCGGCGGCCACCATCCCATCACCGCAGGCACGAACCGCCCGCCGGGCAGGGGCGCGCCGGTGATGGGCATGCCGACGACAACATCGTCCGGCCCGGCCATGGCCGTGACCTGCAACCCGATGGCGCCCACCGCATCGGGGCTGTACCCCTCCCGCCGGGGCAGTACTGTTACAACGCGCATGGTGTGACCGCTGCCGGGCCGGTGCCTCAGGGAATGTCCTCAAAACGGGCGTTGCGCCATTCCTTGGGCTCCGCCAGGGCGGTCTGGTACCACTGGTCCACCAGAGGATGCGCGCGCACCGCGTTCATGTAGGCCACCGATTCCGGCGAAGGCGTCACGCCATAGGACAGGAAGCGCGAGACGATGGGCGCATACATCGCATCGGCCAGCGTGAAGTCCGCGCCGAACAGGAACGTGCCGCCCTGCCCGAAATCCAGCCGTGCTTCGGTCCAGATGGCGTCGATGCGCGCGATGTCCGCGTCGATGTCATCTGTCGTCCCGCTGGCCAGCGGACGGCCATTGCGCCCCACATTCATCGGCATCGCCGCGCGCACCGCGCGGAAGCCGGCATGCATTTCGGCCGCGATGGACCGGGCGAAGGCGCGCGCACGCGGGGCGGACGGCCACAGGGCGGGCACCTGATCGGCGCAGTATTCGCAGATCGCGATGCTTTCCCACACCGCAACCCCGCGATGTTCGAGGTAGGGCACCTTGCCATTGGGGGAGATGGTCTTGATGGCCGACGTGTTGCCATCGTTGGAAAGCGGGATCACCACTTCCTCCACATCCAGTCCCGCCAGCCTGACCGCAAGCCAGCCACGCAGCGACCACGAGGAGTAGCGCCGCGTCCCGATGACCAGTGTTCCCTCAGCCATGTCTTCGTCCTTTCGTGGTCTTCAGACGACGCTGTCCTGCCGGCGGATGAACCCGCCACCCAGAACCCGCGTCCCGTCATACATCACACAGGCCTGCCCCGGCGCGGGGACCGCCGCCTCGTCCAGCAGGACCGACGCGCCATCTTCCGTGCGCCAGACCGTCGCGGGGCGTACCGCCTCGCGCGCGCGGATCTGCACGCCGCAACGCAGGCCATCGGCAGGCGGTTCGACCAGCCAGTTCATGTCACGCAGGCTCAGTTCACGCGCAACGCCGCGCGTGCGCGGGCCGATCACCACGCGGCGTCGGCCGGGTTCGATGCCCACGACCATCTGGCGTTCGCCGCCATGCATCGTCGCATCGCCGAGGCGGCGGCTCTGCCCCACGGTATAGCGCGCGACCCCTTCGTGCGCGCCCACGACATTGCCGGCAAGGTCCACGATCTCGCCCGCGCCACTGGTCTGCGGGCGCAGTTTTTCAACAAGGGTGGCGTAGGAGCCATCGGGGATGAAACACAGGTCCTGGCTGTCGGGCTTGCCCGCAACCGCAAGGCCGAAACGCTCGGCCTCGGCGCGGACGGCATCCTTGTCGGGCATGTCGCCAAGCGGGAAGCGCAGGAAGCCAAGCTGCTGCAACGTGGTGGCGAACAGGAACCATGACTGGTCGCGCGTGCTGTCCACCGGGCGGTGCAGTTCGACGCCCTGCGGCCCCTCGATACGGCGGACATAATGGCCGGTGGCCATCGCATCGACGCCAAGGTCGCGCGCCATGCCGAGGAGGTCGGTGAATTTCACGCCCTGGTTACACGCGACGCAGGGAACGGGGGTTTCCCCTTCGGCATAGGCGTCGGCGAACGTCTCGATCACGCTGTCGCGGAAACGGCGTTCGGCGTCGATGACGTAATGCGCGATGCCAAGCCGGTCGGCCACGCGGCGCGCGTCATGGATGTCACGCCCGGCGCAGCACGCGCCCTTGCGCGCGCTTTCACGCGAATCATACAGTTGCAGGGTCGCGCCCACCACCTCGTGCCCTTGTGCGACGAGGCGGGCGGCGACAACCGAACTGTCCACCCCACCGGACATGGCGACCAGGATACGCATGGGTCCGCTATACTTTCAGAAGAATTGAGGACAACCGGGCCTTCCTGCCTATCGAAGGCGCAGGCCCGGCGTCAAAGGAATTATCGGCCCGCCCGTTCAGGACGTGCGCGGCAGGCGCACCACGAGGCCGTCGAGCGCCTCGGTCATCACGATCTGGCAACCAAGGCGCGACGTCTTCTCCAGCCCGAAGGCGAGGTCGAGCATGTCTTCCTCATCCTCGGTCGGGGGCGTCAGCCTGTCGGCCCATTGCGGGTCCACGACCACGTGGCATGTCGCGCACGCCAGCGATCCCTCGCACGCGCCTTCGAGGTCGATTCCGTTCTTGTGCGCGATTTCCAGCACCGACAGCCCGATCGGGGCCGCGACCTCGCGCCGGGTGCCATCACGTTCGACAAAAACAATATGCGCCATCATTCCATCCTGAACACAGTTCCACGCCCGGACATCCCTGCCGGGCCATTCCTATCCCCGCGCTATGCGCTCCCGGCCGCGGCACGGCACAGGATCGCCGCCGCGCGATCCACATCGGCGCGTGAGGTATAGCGTCCGACCGCCAGACGCAAGCTTCGCGCCGCCTGCGCCGCGTCCAGTCCCATCGCCGTCAGCACATAGGACGCCACCACCTCGGCCGAGGAACAGGCCGACCCGGTGGACACACACAGTTCGGGCGCGCGCGCCATGATATCAAGGGCGGTGGCATTGGGGAAACGCAGGTTCAGGTTGGTCGGCAGGCGATGTTCCATGCTGCCATTGACCTCGATCCCCGGACACCCGGCACGCAGCAGGTGCAGCATGTGGTCGCGCAGCATGCGCCCGCGCGCGGCGTCCGCCGCCATTTCACGCATCGCGATGTCGCACGCCGCGCCAAATCCGACCAGCAGCGGCGCGGGCAGCGTGCCCGAGCGCAGGCCACGTTCCTGCCCCCCGCCCGAAAACAGCGGGGCCAGCCGCACGCGCGGCCTGCGCCGCACGAACAGCGCGCCCACCCCCTTCGGCCCGTACATCTTGTGCGCGGAGACCGAGGCAAGGTCGAGGTCGAGTGCCCGCACGTCCACCGCAACCTTGCCCGCCGCCTGCGCAAGGTCGCTGTGCAGCAGGGCGCCGGCCCCGCGCACCAGCGGCGCAAGGGCGGCCATGTCGTGCATCACGCCGGTTTCGTTGTTCGCCATCATGATGCTGACCAGCAGGCTCGGCACCTCCAGCGCGCGGCGCAGCACGTCGGGGTCCAGCCGTCCGTCCGCCCCGACCGGCAGGATGACGGGTTCGCACCCCTCGGCCGCAAGGTCGCGGACGGATTCCAGCACGCATTTATGTTCGGTCGCCACCGTGATGACGCGCCGCCGCGCCGTGCCGGTGGACAGCAGGTGCCGCACCGCCCCCTTGATGGCGAGGTTGTTGGCCTCCGTCGCGCCGGAGGTGAACACGACCTCCCGCGCTTCCGCGCCGATCAGGGCCGCGACGCGCGCACGGGCGATGTCCACGGCGTCATGCACATATCGTCCCGCCGCGTGGTCCGCGCTGTGGGGATTGGCGAAATGCGTCGTGAACCACGGCAGCATCTCCTCGACCACGCGCGGGTCGCACGGCGTCGTCGCCTGGTAATCGAGGTAGATCTGCCCATCGGGCACATCATCGCCCGGGCGTGCCGTCTCCAGCATTGTCATCATAACTCCGCCACGTGTGGATGGAGCCCTACCATGTCAAGGTAGTACTCATGCGCGGCACCATATGCGCTTGCCATAAGGAAGTTTTTGGTGAAGCTTTTTTCAAAAAGCTTCGAAGAGCGCCGCCTTTTTGAAAAAAGCCGTCACCCGAAAACTTTTATTCACATCCCATTGTAAGGCGTGCCTGCGCGTTGTCCACGTCAAACCGCTTCGCGCATGGGCAGGCGGGCGGCCATGTCGGCGTATGCGGCCGTGAATGCCTCCACCTCTGCATCCGTCACGGACCATGGCAGGGAGACGCGGATCGCGCATCCCGCCTGCCCTTCCATTCCCATCGCGACCAGCACATGCGAACGCGCGACCTTCCCCGACGAACAGGCCGACCCGGCGGAGACGCAGAACCCCGCCATGTCGAGTGCGATCAACTGCGTCTGCGCCCGCCGGTGCGGCAGGACCAGGCAGGTGGTGTTCGCAAGCCGTGGCGCATCCGCCGAGCAGACCACCGCGCCACAGTCGCGCGCCGCGCGGTCGATGCCATCGCGCAGTCGTGCAAGGCGCGCCCGGTGCGCGGGATCGGCAAGGTCACGTGTCGCCGCCGACAGGGCGGCCGCCATGCCCGCGATGGCCGGAAGTGCGGGCGTGCCGCCACGCCGTCCCTGTTCCTGCCCCCCACCGGCCAGCATGGGCGGCAGGGCAACAAACCGCTCCCCCGCCAGCAGGAGCGCGCCCGCCCCCTTGGGGCCGCCGAATTTGTGGCCCGACACCGCCATGCTGTCCGCGCCCAGTGCGCGCAGGTCCACCTCCATGCGTCCCGCCGCCTGCACCGCATCGACATGCAGGCGCGCGCCATGTTCGCGGCACAGGCGCGCGACCTCGGCGACCGGCTGGATCACCCCGGTCTCGTTATTGGCCAGCATCATGCAGACCAGCGCCTCCCCCGGTTGCGCCAGCAGGGCCGCCAGCGCGTCGAGGCGGACCACACCCTGCGCATCGACGGGAATGGCCTGTCCGCCGCGCGCCTGCGCCGCCATGCGCACGGCGTCATGTTCGCCCGCGCCATACAGGATGCGCCGCCCCTGCCCCAGCGCGTCGATGGCCAGGACGTTGGCCTCCGTCCCGCCGGATGTCATGACACAGTTTTCCGCCGTGACACCGAACGTCGCGGCAATCTCCTCCCGCGCGGCCTCCATGATGGCGCGCGCCGCACGGCCCGCCCGGTGGACGGATGACGGGTTGCCGCGCACTGCTGCCGCCGCCGCCATGGCCGCCGCCGCCTCCGGGCGGAGCGGCTCCGACGCGTTGGCGTCCAGATAGAAAAAATCCCCCGCGCCGCCGTTCATTTCAATCCCTGATCCATCTGTGAGCGCCAATACCACGGCGTTACTTTGCCCCCATGTTTACGATTTATGTGGCAATTTGTGAATTGGCCTCGCTATAAGCTGCGCATCCAACTGCATGGCGACACCCGGCGGGAGCGTATCGCGGCAGACGCAGCCCCCGCCCCGTGACGCACCAACAAATGGCGGAGCGCAGAGCATGAGGCAGCATCAGGACAGGCCGGCACACACGACGCCCCACACCGCCATGCCTGCCACAGACGCAACGCTTACCCGACAAACTAACATTTTTAATCCCTAGGCCACGTCAGCATTATCAGGCCCAATCGGTATATGTCCGGTCCGCACACATTCAATCACGGCAACCGGGGCCGTGGGTTGCAGACATATGTTCTGGGTTTACTGGCGCCCCTCCAATGGCTGACATCCGGCCGTGACGGCGCCGCCGGGGATGGCCTTGGCCATTGCCGGGTTACTTGAATCAGTCGCCTGTCCGGTGCGGGGCATCGCCACCGGACAGACCAAAATGCCAACCGCCCCGCCGCCATGCCATCAGGCAGCCGGGCAACCATATGCGGGATATATATGCCTGAGGTCATGTTCGCCGGCCCTGATGGCCGTCTGGAAGGACGCTACCACCACTCGAGCGAGCCGAACGCGCCGCTTGCACTGGTCCTTCATCCGCACCCGCTGCATGGCGGCACCATGAACAACCGCATCACCTATGCGATGTATCGCGAATTCGAAAAGATGGGCTTTTCGGTCATGCGCTACAACTCGCGCGGGGTCGGGCGTTCGCAGGGACGTTATGACGGCGGCATCGGCGAAATTTCCGACGCGGCGGCCGCGCTGGACTGGATGCAGATGGTCAACCCGAACGCGCGGGGCCTGTGGATCGCGGGCTATTCCTTTGGCGCGTTCGTGGGCATGCAACTGCTGATGCGCCGGCCGGAAATCACCGGCTGGATCAGTGTCGCCCCCCCGGCCAACCATTACGATTTCGGCTTCCTCGCGCCGTGTCCGTGTGGCGGCCTGATGATCGCGGGCGACGCCGACGAACTGGTGCCCGAACCCGCCGTGCACAAGCTGGTGGACAAGCTCAACACCCAGAAGGGCGTCGAGGTGGATTACCGCGTCTTCAAGGGGGCGGACCATATCTTCGCCTCCCACGCGGATGAAGTCGCCGCGGCGCTGGAAGACCATGTCAGCACCGTAATGAACCGCCGCGCGCTGGCGCTGGCCGCGGACTGACCTGCCGCCCTGCTGACAGGGGGCTGGTGCATAGGGGACTGGCGCGGAAGAAACCGGCGCGAAGGCGATGCTGCGCGACATGATGCCGGACATCCGGCCCACGCCCGTCGCGCGTGCCGTGTCATCGCATGGACGCTCGGCCTGCCATCGCGCCATGTCTCCTCCTGTGCCTGCCCTGTCCCGACATCGCCAACGCGGCAGCGGGCGGATGGTTTCTTCGCATGGCGCGATCATGCTAGACCCTGTCGCATTCCGCCCGCGTGCGGAGCCGTGACAACCCGCAGACACAGTAGAGACCATGCCCAAAAGCGAATTCCTCCGCGAGGCCGAGGCACGTGGCTTCATCTTCCAGTGCACCGACATGGAGGCGCTTGACGCCGCCATGCAGGCGGGGCCGGTCTCGGGCTATATCGGCTTTGATCCCACGGCGGACAGCCTGCATGTCGGCAGCCTGATCCAGATCATGATGCTGCGCCTGATGCAGAAACACGGCCATCGCCCGGTGGCCCTGATGGGTGGCGGCACGGCGAAGATCGGCGATCCCTCCTTCCGCGAGGAAGCGCGCAAGCTGATGACGGCGGAGACGATCGCGCAGAACCTGCGCGGGATCGAGGGATGCCTGCGGCAGTTCCTGTCCTTTGATGACAAGGCGGAAAACAGGTCCGGCGCGATGCTGGCGAACAACGCCGACTGGCTCGACCGGCTGTCCTATATCGACCTGCTGCGTGATGTGGGGATCCATTTCTCGGTCAACCGGATGCTGTCGTTCGATTCGGTGCGCAGCCGGCTTGAGCGTGAGCAGGGACTGACCTTCCTGGAGTTCAACTACTCCATCCTGCAATCCTATGATTTCCGCGAACTCAACGCCCGCCATGGCGTAACCCTGCAGATGGGCGGGTCGGACCAGTGGGGGAACATCGTCTCGGGCATCGACCTTGTGCGGCGCATGAACCAGCAGCAGGTGTTCGGCCTGACCACGCCGCTGCTGACCACCAGTTCGGGGGCCAAGATGGGCAAGTCCGCGCGCGGCGCGGTCTGGCTGTCGGCGGCGCGGCTTCCGGTCTTTGAATACTGGCAGTTCTGGCGAAATACCGAGGATGCCGATGTCGGGCGTTTCCTGCGCCTGTTCACCGACCTGCCGATCGAGGAATGTGACCGCCTTGCCGCCCTGCCCGGCGCGGGCATCAACGAAGCGAAAAAGGTCCTCGCGACCGAGGCGACGGCCCTGTGCCACGGCCGCGCCGCCGCCGAGCAGGCCGCCGAGGCCGCCCGCCGCACGTTTGAGGAAGGTGCGCTGAGCGCGGATGCCCTGCCCTCCATCAGCATTGCGGCCGCCACCCTGCATGAAGGGATCCCGGCATTCCGCCTGTTCGCCGACAGCGGCCTTGTCGCCAGCAACGGGGAGGCGCGACGCCTGATCCGCGGTGGTGGCGCGCGCCTCAATGACGAGGTGGTCACGGACGAGGGGCGGATGATTGGCGAAGGCGACCTGCGTGACGGGGTCATCAAGCTGTCGTCGGGCAAGAAGAAGCACATCCTGGTGCGCCCGGCCTGAGGCCACGGCCAGACCATGACGGCGCGCGCCCCTTCCCGTCGCAGGACGCCTGCCGCACCGCCAGGGCAGGCGGACCTGTTCGCGCCGCCGCCATCAGCGCAGGAACCTCCGCCCGCCCCAGCCGCAGTACCGCTTCCCGCCACGCTGCCCGCCGTTGCGGATGATCTGTGGGAACGACTGTCGCGTTCGCGCTTTCGCGCACGCTTCCACCTTGATGCAAAAGACCGGGCCTACCTGCACCGGCAGGGGCTGCAAAGCGTGTCCGGACATGCGGCGGAGTTCATTGCGACACGCCTTGCCCCCGCCCACCCGCACAAGGACGGGCGGCAGACCCCATGGCGCGGGCATCCGGTTTTCGTCGCACAGCACGCAACGGGCACCTGCTGTCGCGGCTGTATCGAAAAATGGCACGGGTTTGCGAAGGGGCAGGAACTGCAACAGCCACAGCGCGACTATATCCTCGCGGTGATCCGGGGATGGCTGCTGCGTGAAGACCCGGATTGTAGCGAATAAAAATTTTTGGGTGCCGCCTTTTTTTAAAAAGGCGGCGTCTCTGAAGCTTTTTGGAAAAAGCTTCATCAAAAACTTTTATTACTTATCAATATACTACCTTGCCGACTTTTCCATGGCGGGATGTACGCTGGCCCAGACCCCGTCCCCTTCCACCCATGTGTCATAGGGGCGCGGCATCGGGTTCGCCGCCTCGATCCGGCCACCGGGCGCATCCACGTCGCCCCGTACGCCAAAGGTCCACATATGCAGCGGGCAGACAAGTCGGTCATACTGGACATAGCCGGTGGACAGGCGCGCATTGCCATGCGGGCAGCGGTCGTCGAACACGCACACCCGCCCGTCCTGCGTGGCCCAGACGACCAGGGCGCGGCCCTGCGTGACGACACGCTGCGGGCGTTCGCGCACGGCGGCGACATCACACAGCCTGACGGCATTTTCACGACCGCCCGGTATTCTCGCCATTTCCATCACCTTCGCTTTTCCCCAACAGGTTACGGTATGATTTTACGCAACCGTGGACTATCGTCTATCGTATCGTGACAGACACCTTGTGACAGGGCGGGCGCCTCTGGTCCGTCCCGCCATCCCTACCGCCTTCAACAGGATGAATGCACGCATGGCCCCAGCTTCCAACCACGCAGAACTCCTTGACCGACTGGGCGAGGTTGCGGTCCGGGTCGGGCTGAACATCGCCCATGGCCAGCAGTTGCTGATTACCGCGCCACTCGACGCGGTGCCGCTGGTACGACGCATTACCGAACATGCCTATCGCGCCGGGGCGTCACTGGTCAGCACGTTCTACAGCGACGATGAAACCACGCTGGCACGTTTCCTCCACGCACCGGACGACACGTTCGACACGGCGGCAAAGTGGCTGCAGGACGGCATGGCCGACGCCTATCGCGCCGGTGCGGCGCGCATGGCGATCACGGGGGGCAACCCCACGCTGCTGTCGGGGGAAAACCACGACCGCGTCGCCCGCGCGTCCCGTGCGGCATCGCTTGCCGGGCGGCCGGCGATGGAACTGATCACCAATTTCGCCATCAACTGGAGCATCGTCGCCTGCGCCACCCCGGCATGGGCGCAGCAGGTCTTCCCCGACCTTGAACCCGACCAGGCGCTGGCCCGCCTGTGGGACGCCATCTTCACCGCATCGCGGGTGACAAACGCCGACCCGGTGGCCGAATGGACGCGGCATAACGAAATCCTGCACCGGCGCTCCGCATGGCTGAACGAACGCCGGTTCGCGGCCCTGCATTTCCGGGGGCCGGATACGGACCTGACGGTGGGGCTGGCCGATGGCCACGCCTGGGCCGGCGGGTCGGAACCTGCGCGCAACGGCATTACCTGCAACCCCAACATCCCGACCGAGGAAGTCTTCACCACGCCGCACGCCCGCCGCGTCGATGGCACGGTGCGCGCGACCAAGCCGCTGTTCCATCAGGGGACGCTGATTGACGACATCGCCGTGCGCTTCGAAGGCGGACGCATTGTCGAGGCCAGCGCCCGCGTGGGGCAGGAGGTGCTGACGCGCATCCTCGACACCGACGAAGGCGCGCGCCGCCTGGGCGAGGTCGCGCTGGTGCCTGCGTCATCGCCGATTTCAAGCAGCGGCATCCTGTTCCGCAACACGCTGTTTGACGAAAACGCCGCCAGCCATATCGCGCTGGGGCAGTCCTATACCAAATGCATGCTCGACAGCGACAGCCTGACCGAGGCGCAACTGACCGAGCGTGGCGCGAATACCAGCTTCATCCACATCGACTGGATGATCGGGTCAAACCTGATCGACGTGGACGCCATCACCCATGACGGCACACGCGAATCCTTGATGAAACAGGGCGAATGGACCAGCCAGCCATGACTTTTCGCACATATCTCCTTGCCGCCGCCCTGTCGGTGGCGCTGCCGGTACTGCCCGCGATGGCGCAGCAGGCCCCCGCGGGACAGCAGCAGCAGCCCACGGACGAACAGAAGGCGATGATGATGCATGACATCACCGCCGCCGCGCAGTACCGCCTGCCCAACAACTTCTTTACGGTCATGATCCCGACCATCCGCGAGATCAAGGCCCGCAACGTCACCCCGCCCGAAAGCGGCAACCTGTCGCTGTCGCAGACGATCGAACGCACGGCGCAGATGGACCGCCTGATGCCGATCCTGCGTGAACATGGGCTGAGCGCGTCGGATTTCGTCATGGGCATCACGACGTTCGGCATGACGACCGCCCTGATGCACCAGCAGGCGCCCAAAGGCGCGCCGGCGCTTAACCCTGCGAACATCAAGCTGATCAATGCCCATCCGCAGGAAACCGAAACCCTGATTCAGGAAATGGGCGGCCAGCTTTCACAACCCTGACGTCGCCGCGCGCCCTGCACCAGCAGGGCGCAGGTCCGCGCCAGAACCGCATCCTGTGAAAACATCGCCAGCGCGCGCGCCCGTCCTGCCGCCCCCATCGCGTGCCGCAGGTCCGCCGAACGCACCAGTCGCCCCAGCGCCGCCGCCAGCGCGGTGGCGTTGCCGGCCGGCACAAGGTATCCGGTCTGTCCCGTGACAACCTGCTCCCGGATGCCGCGGATGTCGCTGCCGACCACCGGCAGGCCACACAGCATCGCCTCGATCACGGTCATGGGCAGCCCCTCGAAATGGCTGGGCAGGACAAAGATGTCGGCGGCCGCCATCAGGTCCGCCACATCGGCGCGATAGCCAAGGCAGCGCAGCCGTGGGCCAAGTTCCGCCTGCGCCTGCGTCATCAGCACCGCCATGTCCGGCCCGTGGTCGGTCGGCAGGCGTTCCCCCGCGACCCACAGCACGGCATCGGGAACATCACGCATCGCCGCCAGCAGTTCGGGATATCCCTTGTGCCGCACCAGTCGCGACACGGCGAAGATGACGACATCCCCCTGCCCCACGCCAAGTTCCGCGCGCACCCTGTCCCGCGTCGCCGGGTCCGGGCGGAACAGCGTCCCGTCGCGTCCGTTGCCGATGGCCGTGGCGCGGCGATGGATACCCAGTCGCCGCGCATCACGCGCTTCCTCGTGCGAGACGGTCAGGTAGGTATCGGTCACGCGCCCCGCCAGCCATTCCAGCACCAGCGCCAGCATGCGCCGCCACACGGGGCCGGGCTGGTTGAACAGGAACCCGTGGCAGGTATAGGCCACGCACGGCACGCCACACAGCCACGCCGCAAGGCGGGCCAGAAGGCCGCTGATGGGCATGTGGGCATGGACGATATCGGGACGTTCGCGCCGGATCAGGCGCACCAGCGCCCACAGCGCGCGCGCCTGCGCCACGGGGGAGAAGGAGCGCGCCATCGCCACCGCCTCCACCCGGAAGCCATCGGCACGCACCGGCGCAAGCAGGGGGCCTGCGGCACAGGCCCCGACGACATCGTGGCCATCGGCGCGCAGCCGGCGCATCAGGGGATGGAGGAAGTGATACAGTGCAAAATCAACATTTGTGATTTCGAGTATCTTCATTCCCCGCTGCCGTCCCTTTCGCGTTCCAGACCCCAGCGGATCACACGGCGCCTGCGCCCGGGCGCCACGTCTTCCGTTGGGCCGGGGGGAATCCCTTCGCCCGATCCGGCGGGGGCCTGGGGAATTTCCTCGCCCACGGCGGCAGGCTGGGCTGCATTGGGGAGCACACGCACGACAATCTGCGTCGAGGGCACGGGACGCATCCCCCCGGAATAGACGCTCTCCTCCACCGCGACCTCGCCCCCCGTGGCGCGGAAGGTCCATGTCTGTTCCCCGGCCTCCAGCACGATGGTGCCCTCCTGCGTGCCCGGCTGTACACAGACCGACGGATGCAGGTGCAGGCGCAGGACAAAGGCCAGTTCGCGCTCGCCCTCTATCGTTTCCTCGCCACGCAGGCGGTGGCCATTGTTGCCCAGATACAGACGCCGCGTATAGGTCGCGCCCGCCGTGGGGTAATACCCATCGTGCGACAGGCTCAGCCAGTGCGCGCCCTCCCGCGTGGCGTGGTCCACCTCCACATGGGCGGGACGGCGGGCGACCGTACCGTCCTCGTGGAAGTCGGAGGAGGACAGCCCTTCCACCTCCACCGTGGAATGGGCCGCCGTCTGGCGCAGCGCCTTTTTCCATTCCGGCAGGAAGCCCGCGCCACAATTGACGATCAGGCGCTGGCGCATGCACGAAAATTCCAGCGACAGAGTGCCCGCATGGGCGTTGTGGTCATACCCCGCCGGCGCGGGCGCGCCCGCATCCACCAGCAGCAGTGAACGCCCCGACTGCGCGCGCACGAAACCGCCATCGGGCATCGTGCTGGCCACGACCCGCGTGCGCGTGGCCTGCGACAGCACCATCTCCACCAGGGTGGAGCTGCGTTCATGGCTGCCATTGAACAAAGCGAGGCAGCCGTCCCCATGGCGCATCGCGCGCAGCACGGGGCTCATCTTGTCGAGCGCAAGCGCCACCGAATGCGGCAGCGCGTGCTGTGCGGCCTGCATCATCGCGCGCATTTCCGCCAGTTCACGCAGGGCGCGCAACTGCACCTCCGGACTGCGCTGGATGTGCCAGCCATCGGGCAGGATCTGGCGCTCCACCTCCGCATCGATATAGCGGCGGTAACGGCTGAGGAAGCCGGCATATTCCGGCATGGCCACCGCCACGGCAAGCAGGCCCTTCAGCGCCGTAAGCGACTGCCAGTCATGGCATTCGGGCGGCAGGAGGGCCGCGATCGTCCGTCCCTCCACCAGCAGGCGCGCCATCAGGCGCTGGCGGAACATGTCACTGGCCGAGGCGGCGAAGAAATCGTAATGCCCAAGCCATGCCGCCACGCGCGCCCCCGCCACGGTGCAGTCGCGCACCATCGGGTGGTTCGGCGGGTTGAGCAGCCAGTCATCCACCAGCGCCCGCGCCCGCAGGCGCGCGGCGTCCGTGCCCATTGCGCGCAGGTCCCGCAGCCAGCGGAAACTGTGCAGTCCCTCGCGGAAGGCGGGTTCGAAATCGGGATTGTCCCACATTCCCGGTCCGATGGGATGGGTATATCCCTCCTGCGTCATCATGCCCTTGATGAGCATCGCCCCCGTCGCGGCGTCGCCGGGCCACAGGTCACGGATATTGTGCACGGGGGCCACGGGCACCCGCCCCTTGCCCACCAGAAGCGGCAGGCGGGCCATGGACAGGCGCGCGCCCTGTGCCAGCCGTTTTACGACCATGTCCGTCCCGTCCCCCGACCGGTGCGCCGGACGATGATGAAAGTCCCCCTCACGCCGGGCGGGGTGCCCCGCCTGTGCGCAGGGCGTCGATGGCATGTGCGTAGTCGGCCTGCCCATAGACCGAGGTCCCGGCGATCAGCACATCCGCGCCCGCCTGTGTCGCAAGGGCGGCGGTTTCGGGATTGATCCCGCCATCAACGCCAATGCGGATGTCACGGCCCGTTGCGTCGGCCATTTTCCGCAGGGTGCGGATCTTGGGCAACTGGCTGGACAGGAACTTCTGCCCGCCGAAACCGGGATTGACCGTCATGACAAGGATCACGTCCACAAGGTCGAGCACCTCGCCCAGGGCCTCCGGCGGCGTGGCGGGGCAGATCGCGACACCCGCCTTCACCCCATGGTCGCGCACATGCTGCAAGGAGCGGTGGGTATGCGGCCCGGCTTCCACATGGATGTGGATATGGTCCGCGCCCGCCTTGGCAAAGGCCTCGATATACGAATCGACGGGGGCGACCATCAGGTGCACGTCGAACGGAAGCTTCGAGCGCGGGCGCAGCGCCTTGACCAGTTGCGGCCCCATCGACAGGTTCGGGACGAAATGGCCATCCATTACATCAAGATGGAGCCAGTCGGCCCCTGCCTTCTCGACAGCGGCGACCTCGTCCGCCATGCGGGAAAAATCAGCCGAAAGCACGCTCGGCGCGATAAGGGGAGAAGATAGGGCTGCCATACGCCTTTAGTATCAGGAATATCGCAGGCAGGCCATAGTTTTACGACATCACCCCGGCACTCAGGCCCTGCGGAAGCGCGCGGCGAAGAATCCGTCCATGCCACCCTGCTCCGCCCACAGGCCCGGATGGGTGCGCAGCCAGCCCTCCGGCGTGCGGGCCTGCGGCAGGAAGGACAGTTCCTCCGGCGTGAAGGGATCGGCGATCAGGCCCATCTCCTCAGCAGCACGGGCGCAGGCGGGGCCTTCCTCCGGCTGGAGCGAGCAGACCGCGTAGACCAGACGCCCGCCCGGGCGCAGCATGTCGCGCGCCGCCTTGAGCAGCGCCTGCTGCCCCGCCGCAAGCGCCGCCAGATCGCGCGGACGCTTGATCCACAGGGCATCCGGGTGGCGCCTTACCGTGCCCGTGGCCGAACATGGCGCATCGAGCAGCACGGCATCAAGCGGCGCCTCGGGCCGCCACTGCGTCGCGTCCGCCTGCACCACGCGCACCGTCTCCGACAGTTTCAGGCGCGCAAGGTTGGCCTGCAGCCGTTCCACCCGGCGGGCGTCGCGTTCGACCGCCGTGACCTGCGCCCCGGCAAAGGCAAGCTGCGCGGTCTTGCCGCCGGGTGCGGCGCACAGGTCGGCCACGCGCTCGCCCGCCTTCACATCCAGCAGGCGCGCGGGCAGGGTCGCCGCCGCGTCCTGCACCCAGAACGCGCCTTCGGCAAAACCGGGCAGTTCGGTCACGCGCGTGCCGGCGGGGAAACGCACGGTGCCGTTGGGCAGCACCTCGCCCCCCGGCGGGGGCAGGCAGCCCGGACGCATCGACAGGTCAAGTGGCGGTTCCATCCCCAGTGCCGCGGCGATGGGACGGGCCATGCGCCCCCACGACGTCCACAGCCAGGGCGGCACGTCGAGGCGTTCCTGGTCCAGCCCGTCAAGGCAGGCATCCCCCTTCTGCGCGATGCGGCGCAGGACGGCATTCACCAGCCCCGCAAACGGGGCGAGGCCGCGCCTGCGCGCCAGTGCGACCGACGTCGCCACCGCCGCATGCACCGGCGTGCCAAGGAACAGGAGTTGCGCCACGCCAATCAGCAGCACGGCGCGCACGGGTTCGGGCGGTTCCTTTTTCAGGAAGGGCGAGAGCACCTCCGTCGCGGTGCCCATGTGCCGCAGGACCGAGGCGCCGAGGCGATGGGCGGCAGCCCGGTCGCGCGGTTCCGCATCCCGCGCGGCGGCCGAGTTTTCCATGGAGGTTTCAAGCATGCGCCGGTGCTCGATCACGCCGGTGACGATGTCGAAGGCGATATCGCGCGTCGGGTCGGCTGCCGCCTGCGCGCCACGGCCTGCGGCGCGGCGTCCGGACGAACGGGGTGCGGACGTCTGTTTCATTGTCTATCCTGCTTCGGAACTCATCAAACCATCGAAAAACTGCATGCCGCCTGCGCTGCGGCACCCGCGTGCCCCGCACATGACACGCCCGCGCCCGCGCCGCCACCCCCGGCGCATGGATTTTTACCATCCCGCCGCCCAATGACAGCAGCCCCCCGCCATGATATCGCAGTCAGGATACCGCAACACGGACCTGCGACCGCCGCCACGCGCGACCTTGGGACGGCCACGGACCACGGCAGTCGGATTTCCGAAAAAGGGGACAGCAGCGTGCACGACACATCCATGCCAGCGACCACGCCGCAGGACACGGCCACGGGCCACGACATCGCCACGGCGCTTGCGGCGGTGCGGGCGCGTATCGCGGCGGCGGCACACAGGGCGGGGCGCGATCCCGCGGACATCACGCTGGTCGCAGTGTCGAAGTTCCACCCCCGCGAAAGCGTGGTCGCGGCGCTGCAGGCGGGGCAGATGACGTTCGGCGAAAACCGCGTGCAGGAGGCGGCGGCCAAATTCCCGCCCCTGCGCGCGCAGTGGCCGGACCTGCGGCTGAACATCATCGGCGGCCTGCAGACCAACAAGGCGCTGGAGGCCGTGCGCATCGCCGACATGATCGAAAGCCTCGACCGGCCCGCCCTGTGCGACGCCATCGCGCGCGCGGCCGACCGGGCGGGGCGGATGCCGCAACTGCTGGTGCAGGTCAATACGGGGGACGAGACGCAGAAATCCGGCGTCGCGGTGGAGGATGCGGATGCGTTCATCACCGCCGCCATGGCGCGCTTTGGCGATGCCGTGGCCGGCCTGATGTGCATCCCCCCCGTCGATCAGGATCCCATGCCGCATTTCCGCACGCTGGCGGCCATGGCGCGACGGCACGGGCTGGGCGTGGTTTCCATGGGAATGTCGGCGGATTTCGAGCAGGCCATCGCCGCCGGTGCAACGCATGTGCGCGTCGGCAGCGCCATTTTCGGCCCCCGCCCGGCCCACCCGTCCTGAAGTCCGGCATGGCACCTGTACGGAGACGGGCCTTGATGCCCCACCCGCTTGTGGGTATGCGAAAGTACCGGGCATGATACAGCCTGTATTTCTTGACATTCACTGCCGCGGAGCCGTCACGACATGACGCAAGCCACGGGGCCTGACGCCCCCGGACCCTCGACGACGCCATCCGCCCCCGCTCCGGATGGCAGGGCCGCCGCCCCGACGGGGCCGTCGAAGGTTACCGAATACGGCGCGGACCAGCACGAACATGCCGCCAACCCCGTAGGCTTCGCCGCCCTGCTTGGCGTGCTGGGCGTGGTGTTCGGCGATATCGGCACCAGCCCGATCTACGCCCTGCGTTCGACCATCATGGTCGTCTCGCAGCATCACAGGATCGAGCCGTGGGAAATCCTCGGCGTGCTCAGCCTCATCATCTGGTCGCTGCTGCTGATCGTGACGGTGAAATACGTCATCCTGATCATGCGCGCCGACCATAATGGCGAAGGCGGCATCATCTCGCTGATGTCGATGGCCCAGCGCGTCGCCACCACCAACCGCCTGCGCGTGGCGCTGGGCATGGTGGGGATCGGTGGCGCGTGCCTGTTCTTCGGCGATGGCATGATCACGCCCGCGATTTCCGTCCTGTCGGCGGTGGAGGGGCTGGAGGTCAGCTTCCCCGCCGCGCGCGAACTGGTCATTCCCATCGCGCTGGTGGTGCTGGTGGGGCTGTTTTCGGTGCAGTCCTATGGCACGGGCAAGGTGGGGACCATCTTCGGCCCGATCATGCTGGTCTGGTTCAGCCTGCTGGGCATCCTCGGCCTGACGCAGATCGTGCAGCATCCGGCCATCCTGCTTGCCGTGTCGCCCACCTATGCGGTGCAGTTCATCATCTATCACGGCTGGCTGTCGTTCATCGCCCTTGGCTCCGTCGTGCTGTCGGTCACGGGGGCGGAGGCGCTGTATGCCGACATGGGCCATTTCGGCCGCCAGCCCATCCGCTATGCGTGGCTGTTCTGCGTGCTGCCGTGCCTTGCGCTCAACTATCTCGGGCAGGGGGCGCTGATCATCGCGCACCCGGCCACGCTGGCGAACCCGTTCTTCCTGCTTGGCCCGCACTGGCTGCAGGTGCCGATGATCATCCTGTCCACCTGCGCGACCGTGATCGCCAGCCAGGCGGGGATTTCGGGCGGGTTTTCGCTGTGCCGGCAGATCATCCAGCTTGGCTACCTGCCGCGCATGCGCATCACCCACACCAATGCGGAGGAAGAGGGCCAGATCTACCTGCCGGAATTCAACCGCTTCCTGATGACCGGCGCGCTCCTTCTGGTGCTCAGCTTCCGCAGTTCCGACGCCCTGGCCTCCGCCTATGGCATCGCGGTGACGGGCACGTTCATGTGCACCTGCGTGCTGGCGATGGTGGTGTTCCGCCGCCTGTACCACTGGTCGCGCCTGGCCGCGATCACGACGTTCGGCGGCTTCTTCATCATCGACACCACCTTCTTCGCCTCCAACGCGATGAAGATCCCGCAGGGCGGCTGGGTGCCGGTGCTGCTGGGCATCGTGCTGACGCTGATGATGACGACGTGGAAGAAGGGCCGCCTGCTGATCATGAACCGGCAGAAGCAGGACAGCATGCCGATGAACTCGTTCCTTGCGCGCCTGCCGCAATCGCGCATCATCCGCGTGCCGGGAACGGCGGTGTACATGACCGCGACGCCGGATTTCGTGCCCGCGTGCCTGCTGCACAACCTCAAGCACAACAAGGTGCTGCATGACCATGTCCTGTTCGTCACGGTCCAGACCCTTGACCAGCCGGAGGCCGATCGCGGCCACCGTGTCGCGTTGCAGGAACTGGCCCCGGACATGTACCGCATCATCCTGCGTTACGGCTTCATGGAAACGCCCAACCTGCCCCGCGCGCTGGAGGACCTGAAGGCCAGCGGGCTGGAATTCGACGCGCTGCAGGCGTCGTACTTCACCAGCCGCGAACTGCTGGTCCGTTCCTCCGTGCCGAAGATGTCGCGCTGGCGGATGTCGCTGTTCCTGCTGATGGCGCGCAACGCGACACCGGCGACCGAATTCTTCCGCATCCCGCCCGACCGCGTGGTTGAACTTGGCGTCCGCCTTGCCATCTGACGCGCCTTTCCCCCGCCCCGCGCCGGATGCGGGGGAGACGCTGGCGCTGTACGTGCACTGGCCGTTCTGTCTGTCGAAGTGCCCGTACTGCGATTTCAACAGCCATGTGCGCGACGTCATCCCGCAGGCGCGCTTTGGCAATGCCCTGCGCCGCGAACTGGCGCACGAGGCCGCGCGCATCGGGGCCACGCCGGACCGCCGCCCGGTGCTGGGCTCCATCTTCCTTGGCGGGGGCACGCCCTCGCTGATGGACCCTGCAACCGTCGCCGGCCTGCTGGAGGATGCGGGCCGCCTGTTCCGCCTGTCCCCGGAGATCGAGATCACGCTGGAGGCCAACCCCACCAGTGTGGAGACCGGACGCCTGCGCGCCTTTCGCGACAGCGGGGTGAACCGGATTTCGGTGGGATTGCAGAGCCTCGATCCCGAAGCCCTGCGCTTTCTGGGGCGCGAACACAGCGTGCCACAGGCGATCGCAGCACTGGAGCAGGCGCGTGCGCTGTTCGGGCGCATCTCGTTCGACCTGATCTATGCCCGGCCGGGGCAGTCGCTGGCGTCGTGGCGGACAGAACTCGACCAGGCGCTCGGTCTCGTCTCCGACCATCTCTCGCTCTACCAGTTGACGATCGAGCCGGGCACGCGCTTCGAAAGCCTCTACCGGCAGAACCGCTTCCGCCTGCCTGACGACGAACTTGCCGCCCGCCTGTATGAGGAAACGGCCAGCGTGGCGGCGCGGCACGGACTGCTGGGGTATGAGGTCTCGAACTATGCCCGACCGGGGGCGGAAAGCCGCCATAACCTGACCTACTGGCGCTATGGCGACTATCTGGGCATCGGGCCGGGGGCGCATGGGCGCATGACGTTCGACGGCGTCACCCATGCCACGCGCCGCCACCGCGCGCCCGAACCCTGGGCCGAACGGGTGGAGCAGGCAGGCACCGGCACGACACATGAGGAGGCACTTTCCCCGCGTGAGAAAGCGCGCGAGATGCTGCTGATGGGATTGCGCCTTGATGAAGGGATCGCGGCCGACCGTTTCGCACGACGCACGGGCATGGACCTGATCGAGGCGACGGAGCCTGACATCCTGCTCGCCGCGCTGGAGGAAGGCTACCTGCAATGGGGTGAAGGCGGGGCACGGCTGCGCGCCACGGCGGAAGGGCGGCTGCGGCTGGAAAGCCTGCTGGCCGCGCTGGTGGTCTAGGCAGGGGGCGATGCAACGGCTCAGGGCGCTGCCCTGAAACCCGCCAAAGGGCATTGCCCTTTGGAAACCATGACGTATCAACACAGTGAGCGCGGATGGTATGGCACCGGGCCACAAACTGGCTAGACTGCGCCCCCGAGGTCAGGGAAGGAACCAAGCTGTGTCCCGTGCATCCATGTCGCGCCCATCATTTCCCGCCATGCTGAAGGCCCTGGCGCTTGTGGCGGGAACGGCCCTTTGCGCCGCCCTGCCGGTGCTGGCCCATGCAGCAATACCCGGGCCCGAACTGGTGATCGAGGATAACGATTTCCTCGGCCCCGGCGGGTCGGACCAGCAATCGATCATCCCGCTTTTGTTCAATCC
Source organism: Gluconacetobacter entanii (assembly GCF_013155425.1). NCBI lineage: Bacteria > Pseudomonadati > Pseudomonadota > Alphaproteobacteria > Acetobacterales > Acetobacteraceae > Gluconacetobacter > Gluconacetobacter entanii. Next base: position 193,456 of record NZ_JABJWD010000011.1, read on the forward strand.
GCATGTGCGCGTGCTCGGCTTTAGCGTCGTCAGTGGCGATGACTGGGAAAACGCCGAATCCGCCCACCTGCGCCGGTTCCTGGAGATCATCGGCCGCACCGACATCCCGGTGGCCGATGGCGCGGTCTATCCTCTGGTCAACACGGTCGCGGCACTGCGCGAACATGAACACCAGTTCGGCACGATGCCGTGGAAGGGCGCGTGGGGCGGCCTGGGCAGTATCGAGCACATCCCCGACGAACAGCCCGCCGTGCCCCCGCTGAAGGAGGGCATGCCCCACATGCGGCCCATCGCGCAGAACGCGGCGCAGTTCCTGATCGAACAGGTCCATGCCCACCCGCACCAGGTCACCATTGTCGCGGCGGGGCCGCTGACGAACCTTGCGCTGGCCATCCGGCTGGACCCGACCTTCGCCGCGACGGCGAAGCAGTTGATCTTCATGGGCGGCATGCTCGACACCAGCATGATGTCGGTGACGGGCAATGCGGACTTCGCCTCCGACTTCAACATGATCTTCGACCCGGAGGCCGCCCACATCGCCCTGACCGCGCCATGGGCGTCGGTCACGGTGGTCGGCAGCGTGTCGAACGACCTGATGATGACGCGCGACTACCTTGCGCAGATCACGCGCAAGGTGACGCCGATGACGCAGTATCTGGGAAAATATTACGAACCGCTGCCGATGTGGGACGAACTGACGACCGCCATCGCTGCCGACCCGTCGCTGGTGACGTCATCGGTTGACGCCTTCATGGATATCGACCTGACGCACGGGCCGAATTACGGCCATGCCTATGTCTGGCCCGAACAGCTTGCCCCAAAAAAGCAGGGGGTGCGCCGCGTCCATGTCGTGCGCAGCGTCGATGCCGCGCGTTTCCGCGCCACCTTCGCGCAGGAGGCGCAGACCGACCTGCCCGCTGCCGCCCCGGCACGTCACTGAACGGCGGGGAGCGCGCGATGCTGCATATGGTCAAGCTGGCGGTGGGGGTGAACAGCCTGCCCGAACTCGCCCTGCGCCAGCAGGTGGAACCGCCGGTGCCACGCGACGGGCTGGACGGGACGACGCCCGCGGGGCAGCCATGGCTGCGCACGCGCATGTTTCCCCGCCGCGCGGCGGAAATCCTGGAGGGCGGGTCGCTGTACCGCGTCATCGCGGGGATGATCATGTGCCGCCAGCGCATCACCGGCATCCGCCCCGACACCCGCGATGACGGCGTGGCCTGCGCGCTGATCACGCTCGATCCCCTCATCGTGCCGGTCGTCCCGCGCAGCATGCGCCCCTTTCAGGGGTGGCGCTACCTGCGTGCGGCCGACGCGCCGGCCGACCTTGGCCATTTCGACCCCAATGGAGATACCCTGCCCGATGACATGCGTCGCGAACTGGCTGCGTTGTGCCTGATCTGAAATCCGCCTCCCTCCGCCTTCCCGCACTGTCCCCTTCCCTGCGCGCGGCCACCCTGCTGGGGTGTGCGGCGCTGGTCCTGGCGGGCTGTGCCTCCACCCCGCAGACCGGCACGTCACGCTACTCGCGCTATTACCCCGCCAGCGGGGCCTACCGCGCGCCCGGCCCGGCCGATGACCCGTGGAAACCCTATATCGAGGAGGCCTCGAACCGCTTTTCCGTGCCGCAGCCATGGATCCGCGCCGTCATCCAGAAGGAATCGGGCGGGCACGAATACATGGACGGCCATCCCATCACCTCCGCCAGTGGCGCGATGGGCCTGATGCAGTTGATGCCCCAGACCTATGGTGACATGCAGAAGCGCAACCATCTCGGTTCGGACCCGTACGAGCCACGCAACAACATCCTGGCGGGCACGGCCTATATCCGCACGCTGTATGGCCTGTATGGCGCGCCGGGATTCCTTGCGGCGTACAATGCGGGGATCGAACGGCTGAACGACTACCTTGAGGATGGCCGCCCGCTGCCCAGCCAGACCGTGCGCTACCTGAAGATCATCACGCCCAACCTCGGCAATGCCGTGGCGCTGAGCGGCCCTCTTGCGATCTATGCCGGGCCGGGACAGCCTGTGACCCGCACCCCCGTGGCGCTGGGCGGGCGCAACCAGCATGCCGTGCTGCAATATGCGACCCTCAATCCGCCCGCCCCCACGACACACGCCTCCGCACCGTCCACTGGCTGCGCACAGGACCCGAATGCGGCCTATGACCCTTCGGCACGCTGCACGGGCATGACGGTGACGGCGACATCGGGCGCGGGCGTCAATTATGGCGCATGGAGCGTGCAGGTCGGCGCCTTCTCCACCGAGGGGCAGGCCCGTTTCGCCACCACCATGGCGCGACAGGGCGACTTCACCCTCCTGCAGGGGGCGCGCAGCATGGTGATCCCCATCACCAGCGCACGCGGCACGCAGGTCTATCGCGCGCGACTGGCGGGCCTGTCGCAGACGGCGGCGGAACGGGCATGCGCCAGCCTGAAAGGCCAGGGACTGCTGTGCCTCGTCATTCGCCCGGGGATGTAGGCGCGGGCAGGTTTTCCAGCGTGGCGGCCACGTGCAGCGCGGGCAGGTGCACGCTGGCCTGATGCACCAGCATGACCGAAGATCCCCCCACCGCGAACGTATAGGTCCCCGCCGGCACCATCCATGCCCCCGCACCCGCATCCCACTGTCCCAGCAGGTGCGGGTCCACGGGAATGGTGACATGGGTGACATGCCCGGGCGTCAGCGCGACGCTGCGCCATCCCACCAGGCGCTTGACGCCGCCGGCCTCCGCCGGGGGGGTCAGGTAAAGCTGCGCCACCGCGCGGACGGGATGGTCGGCCGTATCGGTCAGGGTGAAGGTCACGTTCAGGTGCGTCGCATCCTCGCGGCTGACGTGCACATCGCCATAGGACACGCCGCCTGCAACCGACAGGCCATAGCCGAAGGGGAACAGCGGCGCCACATGGGCGCGTTCGAACGCATGGTAATCGGCATACGCCATGCCGGGGGGATAGAGGCCGCCGGTAAACGTCATGGGCAGGTGGCCGGTGAAATCACGCGTTCCCGTCAGCATCGCCGCCAGCGGGGCGGCATATTCATCATGCCATGACCAGGCCTGTATCACGCTGTCCACCACGTCGAGCCACGGCATCGCGCGATCGGGGCTGTCGGACATCATGATGGTGACGACATGCCCGCCAAGGTCGGCCAGCGCCGTGATGAACGCATTGTCCGCGTCACGGTCCGTCAGCATCACGGCACGCGCCACCTGCGCGGCCTGTGGCGGTGGCGTCCCGTCGGGCCGGACGATGGCCGTGCTGACCCTGATCCCGTCATGCTCCAGCGCCGCCGCAAGTGCCGCAAGCGGCCGCTGCAACGCCTGCGTCGCCAGCAGCAGCACCGGACCGCTGCGGTCATCAAGCGGCAGGACCTGGTTTTCATTCTGCAAAAGGACCATGCCCTCCGCCCCGATATCGGCCATCAGTCCCGCCACCGACAGGGTATCGGACGCTGGCGGGGGCTTCGTGTCACGGTTGAAGGACGGGGGATGGTCAAGGATGCCGGTACCATACAGCGACGTCAGGACATGCTGCGCCATCTGGTCGATCCGGGCGGCCGGCACCGCCCCCGTCGCCACCGCGCGACGCAGGGGCGTGGCATAGATCCCGTCCTCCAGCCCGAGTGACTGTTCCAGGTCCACGCCATCGGCCACGGCGGCGGGCGCATTGGCATCCGTCCCCGACAGCGCGCCGGGCATCGCCATCAGCATCCCGCCAAAGCGCCAGTGGTCGCGCACGATGGTGGACAGTCCCGACAGCGCGCCACACGCATGCATGCCCCCGCATGCGATCGCCCCCCCATGCGCGGTAGCCAGCGCGATGGACAGGCCCATCAGGCTGCCGTCCATATACCGCCCCGCCGGGACGGGCAGCGTGGCGGGCAGGGCGACCACCCCGTCACCGCGTCCCTGCTCCTCCGCGCGGAGGGAGGCGAAGACCGGCACCACATGCCCCCCCATCAGGCCCGAGGCGACCATCCCCGCCATCGTCCCCGCCAGCATCGGGTCCTCCCCCGCGAGCAGCCGGCCCGATGGCAGCAGGTCCACGCC